>DBRO01000043.1:12354-14052 GCA_002306005.1 Ruminococcus sp. UBA1366
CGATAGCTGACGCCGGCATAGAGTGTAAATTCCTCGTTGTCAAAATGCTGGGCAAGAAAATCAATCAACACCTTTGCTTCCTCGGTGGAAATATCGTCCGCGCAGTAATCTACCAGTGTTTTATCCGCATAAACCGGCTCGTCCGAAACCGTAACCAGATTGCATCGGAACGAAACGTCCGTGGGCTTCATGTCAATGCCAATCGAACCTGCCTCCAGCGGGGAACGGCCGGAATAAAAAATCTGCGGGTCGTAGCCCAGCACCGAAAGATTTGCCACATCGCTGCCGGGTTTGAGGTTGTCTGCCACGGTTTTAACAAGACCCACGGTGCTTTGCTGTGCTAGTTTGTCAAAAGTCGGGGTATTTGCCGCCTCCATCGGGGTTTTTTCGCCCAGCTCCGCCACCGGATAATCCGCCATACCATCGCAGAGCAGTACCAGATACTTTGTTTTCTTTTGCATATCCGCCTTATCGTCGCTCATGATAAAATCCATCCTTTCGTGAAAAATAGCATACTATTATTATACACAAATCCGCCGAGAATTGCAATTCTCCCGTAGTTATTGACGGATGTGAGCAAAAAAAATCCGCGCAAAGCATAAAATTCCTGCCTCGCGCGGTTTGTTTTTTGTATGAAATTTTCCCTAGCCGGAAATGGATACGTCCTGCATACCAAGGATATCCACAACTGCTTGCAGAGGAATCAATACCGTACTGTTCTTGTACACGGTTTTTCCGGCGGAAAGCTGTTGGGTTTCCATATCTGTGGCATCTTCGTTCACGACTTCTACTTTTGCGGAATCTATATAGATAGTATTGAAAAGTTCCTATTTTCTCGAAAAGCTTCGGTTTCTTCGCGAAAGAAGCTTTACAAACACGTGTGAATACTGTAAAATAGATAGAAATGAAACCGGAGGTTTTTACTATGAATGCCCAACAAAACACGTACAGTATGCCGGCAGAATGGACAAAACATCAAAGAACCTTGATTGCGTATCCGGTCAGAGAAACAGTGACTTACAAACAGAATTATGACGAAACCGTAAGCGGCTATGCCAGTGTCATCCGCGCAGTGGGGGAATTTGAGCCCGTATCGGTAGTGGTAAATTCCAATGACAGGCAGGAGGCGCAAAACCTTTGCGGCACGGCGGTGGAATTTTTAGAAATCCCGCACAGCGATGGCTGGATTCGGGATTCCGGCCCGATTTTTGTGGAAAACACGCAGGGGGAACTTGCCGGCGTAGATTTTCGCTTTAACGCATGGGGCGAAAATTATCAAGGCTGGGAGCCGGACGATGCACTTGCCGCAAAGATTTTAGCGCATTACGGGTTTCCGGTGATTCGCTCGGAGTTCATTTTGGAGGGCGGTTCGGTTCATACCAACGGTGCGGGTCTATTTTTAACTACCGCGCAGTGCTTATTGAATTTCAACCGTAACCCGCGAAAAAGCAAACAAGAGATAGAGCGCGAGGTGCTGGACAAGCTGGGCGGCACCGGCATGGTGTGGTTGGAAAAAGGCTTGTATCAGGACGAAACAGATGGGCATGTGGACAATGTCGCCTGCTTTGTGGACGAAAAAACCGTTCTGATGCAAAGCTGTTCTGATCCGAATGACCCGAACTTTCAGCCGTTGCAGAAGAACAAAGAAATCCTAACGGCGGCGGGGCTGGATGTGGTAACGGTGGAACAGCCGCCGGC
>DBRO01000043.1:14083-15604 GCA_002306005.1 Ruminococcus sp. UBA1366
CAAGCTTGTTTCCCGACCGGAAAGTCATTCCCGTGGACGGCAGTAAGCTGATTGTGGAAGGCGGCAACGTGCATTGTATTACTCAGCAAATGCCCGTGCTTGGGCTGGGGGAGGTTTTGGCATGAGAAACGTAACCGTTGCGGCGGTGCAGATGGCGTGCACGCTGGATGATCGGGAGAATTTGGAGAAAGCCAAGGCGAAAGTGCGGGAGGCAGCACGGCAGGGTGCGCAGATTGTGCTGTTGCAGGAGCTGTTTGAGCGGTTGTATTTTTGCCAGAAAGAAAAGCCGGAGTTCTATACCTATGCGGAAACTGTCGAAGATTGCGTAGCTTTGCGGGAATTGTCAGCCCTTGCGGGAGAACTGGGTGTGGTACTGCCCGTGAGTTTTTATGAAAAAAGCGGCAACGCGCTGTTTAATTCCCTTGCTATGCTGGATGCGGACGGAACAAATCTGGGCGTGTATCGAAAAAGCCACATTCCGGACGGACCGGGCTATGAGGAGAAGTTTTATTTTTCGCCCGGCGACACAGGATTTCGCGTGTTTCAAACCAGATATGGCGTGGTTGGCGCGGGCATTTGCTGGGATCAGTGGTTTCCGGAGGCGGCACGGTGCATGGCACTGATGGGTGCGGAACTGATTTTCTATCCCACGGCAATCGGTTCGGAGCCGCAGGATGCACAGCTGGATTCCATGCCGCACTGGCGGCGGTGCATGATGGGCCATGCCGCGGCAAATCTTGTTCCTGTGATTGCGGCAAACCGTGTGGGAACAGAACGGATTGACGATTCTCAAATTACGTTTTATGGCTCGTCCTTTTTAACGGATTGCCGGGGAGAATTGCTTGCACAGGCAAACCGCACGGAGGAAACCATTTTGTATGCGGCATATGATTTGGATGAAAATGCGGCAAGACGCTTGGAATGGGGATTGTTCCGCGACCGCCGGCCGGAGCTATACCGCCCGATTCTTTCACTGGATGGGAAATAATAGGCGGTCAATGAGTTACCAAAAAACATGATGAGAAAAAACACCCCGTCACCGGATGTATAATTCCGGCGGCGGGGTGCTGTGTGATTGTTATGCGGTTAATGATTTTTCCTACCAAGTTTCCAGCCAATGGACTGCTTGCGCATCCCGATGAAATCCGCGTACCGTCCGCCCTGCGCCATCAGCTGGGCGTGCGTACCTTGCTGTACGATTTTACCACCTTCCACAACTAGGATCCGGTTGGCATTCCGGACGGTTTTGAGGCGGTGGGCAATCATAATTACGGTTTTAGATTTGGTCAGTTCCGCAATTGCCTGTTGAAGCTGCCATTCGTTTTCGGGGTCCACATTGGCGGTCGCTTCATCCAGAATAATCACCGGACTGTCTTTAATCATTGCGCGGGCAATGGAAATCCGTTGCTTTTCACCGCCGGAAATACTTGCGCCGCCCTCCCCGATGAGCGTGTTGTAGCCCTCCGGCAGCGCCATGATGAAATCATCGCAGCAAGCACGGCGTGCCGCGTCCCGCACCTC
>DBRO01000043.1:15665-17468 GCA_002306005.1 Ruminococcus sp. UBA1366
TTCCCTCGTCCACATCCCAGAACCGGATGATCAGGTTGCAGAGCGTGGTCTTTCCGCCGCCGGAACCACCCACAATTGCCAGGGTGGAGCCTGCCGGAATGTCCACGCTGATGTTGTCCAGAATTTTACGCTTATCGTAAGAAAAGCTGATGTTTTGCACTGAAATCGCCGTGTTTTTTGGTTGAATCTCCGTACCGTGTTCATCCATGACGGGCATATCCATGACGGCGTTAATGTTGTCAATGGCAATCGCCGCCGTGCGCATCAGCGCGGACATATTGCCGCCCGTGGTCAAATCGTTGTAAACCAGAAACGAGGCAATGCAAATCATCAGCGCATTGGTGAGTGTCATAGAACCATTTTGATAAAACACAATCGCACAAATGACAATTACCAGTCCCGCCAGTTTTGCCACAATGCCTTGCACGGACATCAGCGGAATAAAGGCGCGTTCCATGCGGTAAGAAACCGTATTTTCTTCCTCAATCGCATCGGAAACCCGCTTGTTCGCATTGCCGGTAAGATTGTAGGATTTAATCACAGCAATGCCTTGTATGTATTCTAAAGTTGCCTCCACAGCGCCTTCCACGCTTTTAATTTTGCGCTCGGACATTTTTTCGCCCGCTTTGTGCATACGGTCGTTCACTAATAAAAACAGTAAGAATCCCGCAAGGGTAACCAGCCCGATTCGCCAATCAAAGAAGAACATCATAATGGTAATTGCTGTGGTGGTCAGCATTCCCTGCACGGAAAGCACCATGCACCGCGTAAGGGTTTCCTGCAAGCTTTCGCAGGTGTTGGTGGCAACATTGGTAATCTGTCCTAAATTCCGCTGGTTGAAATACCCCATCGGTGCATAGCGGAGTTTTTCGGCAATGCGAATCCGTGCGCCAGCCGCGGTGGTGTAGCCAGCCTTGGTTTCCATTTGAATTGAAAAATAGTTGCAAAAATACGCACCCACCATGCCGATCATCACAATGCCCATGGAAAGCCATGCGGTTTTGCGGGTGACGTTCCCGCCCAAAATTTGACTCAAGGCGTAGGCTGCAGCAAGCAGGCTGAACGCGCCGAACAGGCTTTGGAAAAAGCCAAGAACCAGCGCCGCCGTCATTCTGCCGCGTTGTTCCTCAGAAAAATCAAGAAATTTTTTGATATATCCAAACATTACCGCACCTCCAAGGTATCTTTTGCGCCGATATGCGTTTCCCAAAGCCGGCGGTAGTGTTCACAGCCGGCAAGCAGTTGTTCATGCGTACCGGTTGCTTCGATCACGCCCTGATTGACGACAAGAATCTGGTCGGAATCCGTAATCGTGGAGAGTCGGTGCGCCACAACAATCAAGGTTTTGCCCTCCACCAGCTTTGCCACGGCACTTTGAATCACCGCTTCATTTTCCGGATCAGTATAAGCGGTTGCCTCGTCCAGAATGACAATCGGCGCGTTTTTGAGCATGGCACGTGCAATCGAAATGCGCTGGCGTTCGCCGCCGGAAAGATGTCCGCCCGAGCTGCCCGCAACGGTTTCGTAGCCGTTTTCCAGTTGTAAAATGAATTCATGGCAGCCGGCGGCTTTGGCAATTGCCACGACTTCCGCGTCCGTAGCGGCGGGCTTACCCTTGCGGATATTTTCCCGCACGGTTTCGTTAAACAAAAAATTATCCTGCGAAACATAAGCAATGCTTTCGTTTAACTGGTGCAGGGGGATCTGCCGAATATCCACGCCGCCGATGGCAATGCTGCCGTCTGTGACGTCCCACATGGCGGCAATCAGCCGCGCAATCGTGGATTTTCCGCTGCCGGAAGG
>DBRO01000043.1:17556-19544 GCA_002306005.1 Ruminococcus sp. UBA1366
ATTTCGTTGATTTCGCCTACAATCGTGCCGATTTTTGCCAAATCATCGGTGTAACTCATTGCACTGATGAGGGGCGTCATCATACCGAGGCAAAGAACAACAATCATGACCATGGTATTCACCGTCAGCGAGCCGTTCAGGTAATACAGCACCGAGGCGGGCAGGACGCTTACCAGCACCGAGGGGATAATAATCATCGCGGCAGAAAAATAAATCTGCGTGTCGCGCATCCAGTCAATCGCGGAATGGGCGGATTCGTGAACGGCATCGGTGAATTTCTTGTAGGTTTTTGCTGTTTGGCTGAAGGTTTTAATTACTTCAATGCCGTTAATGTATTCCACCGCTACGGAATTTAAATCCTTGCCGGAACGCACATAGCGTCCGTATTTTTCTTCGTATCCAATCATCATGCTCATCATGGCAAGCAGTCCGATTGGCACGGTGAGCAGCGACCAAAGTCCGATGCGCCAGTCTAGTACAAACACATAGGTAAGGATTGCCACGGGGGCAAGCAGCTTGCTTGTCATTTCCGGCACAAGGTGTGCAAGGGTGGGTTCAATGCTGTCCACGCGCTCCACAATCAGGTTTTTGGTTTCGCCGCTGGGACGGGCAAGCACCTTACCCATAGAAATCCGCGCAAGCTTTTCGCACATTTTTTTGCGGACATCCGCAATGACAGTGAACGTTGCCTTGTGCGAAACGGTTGTGGAAACTGCGTGCAGCAGAAAACTGGCAATCCAGCAAACCGCCGCAATGAGAATCCAGCCGGCATAGGGAGCGGCACCTTGCTTGTTCTCAATCAGCAGGGTGACGATCCGGCTGATGCAATAATACGGAACAAGGGACAACAGCACCTTCAGCACAGCTGTGAGAATGGAAACCACATATTGTCCTTTGTACGGCATTGCCCATGTCAACAGATAGGAATACGGGCTGCGTTGTTTTTGCTTTTGTATACTCAATGAAACTCTCCGTCCTTTCTTTCATATAAAAAACTGCTGCAACTTGGAATATCCGGTCTGATCCAAGGGGTATTGCTCCGTGATTTTTCCGTGCTCCATGTGCAAAACAAAATCGCAGCAGCGCAGGATGAACTCCGGATCATGCGTGATAAGAAACAAGGTTTGCTTTCCTTTTAACGAGCGAAGCAATGCTGCCGTTTGTTCCATGTGGTGAAAATCCAATCCGCTGGTGGGCTCGTCAAATATCAGGAATTCCTTTTGCGCCAACAGCGCACAGGCGATTGCGACACGCTGCTTTTGTCCGCCGGACAGCGACATGGGATGCCGGTCTTTGAACGGCAGCAATTCCAGTGCCGTCATGGTTTGCAGCAGTACTGCTTCGTCTTCCTGCGTTTGGCTCAGCCGCAGTTCTTCTTCCACGCTTTCGCAAAAAAGTTGGTGATTCACGTCCTGCATGACCAAATAGCTTTGCTTGAGCATCCGGCGGCGGGAGAAAACGTTTTTTTTGCAGCGGCAAGTACCCTTAAACCGTTTTTGCAAACCGCATAAGCATTTGGAAAAGGTGGATTTTCCAGCACCGTTATGCCCGATAACAGCGATGATTCCGCCTTTTGGCAATGCGGCTAACGGGATATCCAGCACGGGCTGCGGACTGTGTTTGTAAGCATACCGGTAGTTTTGCACGGTAATCGTGTCGCATGGCTGCGGAGATACTTGCCTACCAGTGAATTTCTCCGGTTCCAGTGTACGTAAACCCAGTTGCTGTAGGTGCTTTTGGGAAAATCGGCGGAAGTCCCGCATGGACAAATCCAGCTCGATTTGTCCGTCCTGCAGATAAACCACGCGGTCGCACAGTTCTGTCAGCCAATACAGGCGATGTTCGGCAATGACAATGGTTTTGCCACGGCTTTTCCAGCGCAGCAGGGTTTCTCTTAAATTTTCTATGGCTTGGATATCCAGATTGGAAGTTGGCTCATCTAAAACAAACACATCCGGTTCCATGGCGGAGACTGAGGCACAGGCAAT
>DBRO01000012.1:0-6108 GCA_002306005.1 Ruminococcus sp. UBA1366
AGCACGCAGACTTGAACCCAGTGCAACGTCCCGTTTGCCGCACCATAATAGAAAGCCCGCAAATGCCGGTATAATCGGGGTTTGCGGCTTTTTTATTTTTCTGAAAAAGCGGATTTGTACACTATCGCACAGAGCAGACCGTTTTCTGCAAAAGTAATGCAAGCGATGATTCCCATAAGGTTTGTTCCAAACCGCTCTGACGGTTTTTAATGAATCTTGCAATATACTTGCACATCTCAGTATAATATGGTATTCTAATAGAAAGATTCCTGATTACAGAGAAAAGGGGTGCGATTCATGTGCTATGCGTTTGAAAAATACCGCGTGTTGGGTAAAGATTACTTAATTCTTGATGAAGCCTCCAAACCGCCCAAGCTGGGCGTTGAGTCCCTCCGCTTGATTTGCACATATGCCGGCGGAAATGTGGAGAGAATCCTTGTTTGTCCGCAAAAGCTGACAGCACAAATGGCGATATATTCCGCTAAAGGCTGGGAGACATTCGCAAACGGTACCGACGTTTGTGCCTGTGCCGTGCATTTGCGATTACAAGGTCGCGTGGAACATTCCAAAGTTCGGCTCCGTTCTCTTGCAGAGGAATTTCTTGTGCAATTTCCTGCACAATCGGGCGATGAAATTCCGGTGCTTATCCAAAGTTTAAACAAAGCAAAATTTCCAGATGCTCGCCTTGAGAAGATTTCCGCCTTGGAGCATCTACCCATTTTCGTTCAGCCGTTGGGAACAACCGTATTGCCGGAGGATTTTTTGCAAAAGCACGCAATGGCTTTCGGCGTAGTTCCGCCGAAAGGCGCACCGATTGATTCGTTTGCCCGCGCAAAGGAAATCTATCTTTATTGCGGCGGTAGTTCCTACATCATGTGGCATGAGGGTTACTTTGAGGAGTATCAGAAGTTTCATGTGCCGGTTGCGCTGGAACAGCAATGGACGGAGGAATTTCAACTGCAAGATTCATCCGACACAAAATAAAAAAAGCACGATTCTAAAAACGTAAGAATCGTGCTTTTTCTCAATAAATCCATGACCAATAAGAAACCTTGGTATCGATTTGCATCAGGCTCATCAGCCAAAAAGGAACGGTGTTGAACCCTGCCAAGAAAAGATACTTCCTGCTGATTTGCTGTTTTTTTCGCAGCTTTCGGTATGCAATTACCGTTGCTAATGTGAAAACCAGTGTAATCCCGAATATTTGTGCCGGCACAAGATAATTTCGTTCAAAGATTAGATATTTCCCCTGAATATAAAATGCGCCATCAATAGTTTGCGCGTAGTATATGCAGAGCCAAAGCACCCAATATCCCGCCAACAACACAACAAAAACATCGATAATGGTAAAAACAATGCGCTTTGTACTGTTTTTCATCTCTGCCCCCAAAAGCGTTTCGATCTCAGGATGATTCCCCAGTGTATGGAAGTACGCTGTAATCTTCCCGCTGATAACCGCATTTGCGCGCATACGCGCCGGCATGATATTTGGTTGTGAACTTGCGGGCAAGCGATTCAGTTTCCACCGTGCATCGGCTGTTAAAAATATACCCGCCCGTTTTCAGTTTTACGATGAAATATTCCACTGTTCACACACCCTGTCTAAAAATTCTTGCTTTATTATAATTTATATACCTTGATACAATTCCAAATATAATTTTGCGGATTTTTCCCAGCTGAAATCCTGTTTAAGCGCGCGGTTGACAAGCTTGCCCCACTGCATTCTCTGGTCGTAATACGCCCGCGCCCGCGTTAATGCGCCCAGCATATCGTGCGCATTGTAGGTCTTGAACGTAAATCCATTTCCATTTTCTCCGCCGGCATCCTTTATGCTGTCACGCAGTCCACCCGTTTCCCGCACAACGGGAATCGTACCATAGCGCAGGGCAATCATTTGTGCCAGTCCGCACGGTTCGCTCTGCGAAGGCATCAGGAACAAGTCTGCGCCCGCATAAATTCGTTTTGCCAGTTCAGGAATAAACCCAATTTTCACCCCTACCCTATCCGGATAACGGTAGCGCATTTCATTAAAGAAATCCTCGTAAATTTTTTCTCCTGAGCCGAGAATTGTAAATTTGTAGCCAAGCCGAATAATGTCTTCAAATACATACTTAATCAAATCCAGTCCCTTGTGCGCGACAAAGCGCGTAACAATGCCGATAACCGGTTCTTTACCCGGCGCAATTTCCATTTCCTCCAGCAGTTTTGCCTTGCAAACTGCCTTACCGGATTTATCGTTCAAGCTGAAATTCTTCGGAATATAGGGATCAATCTCCGGATTGTTGATGTTCTGGTCAATGCCGTTGAGAATGCCCGAAAGCTTGAACTGCTTTGGCACAAGCGCGCGGTCCAGTCCGTGTGAGTACCACGGGTCGAGGATTTCCCAAGCATAGCTGGGCGAAACCGTTGTTACCCGGTCGCTTACTTCAATCGCTGCTTTCATGAAATTCACACAGCCATCGTATTCCAGCAAATCCGTATGGTACAGCGGAATTCCAAGCAGGTCGCTGATCAGTTCCAGCCCGTATTTGCCCTGATACTGGATATTGTGAATCGTAAACACGGTTTTGATATCCTCATAGCCGGACTGATACCGGTAGAAAATATCGTAATAAACCGGCACTAGTGCGGTTTGCCAGTCGTTGGCGTTAATCACATCTGGTTTAAAATCAATGTAGTGCAGGAGTTCCAGCACGGCGCGGGAGAAGAAAATAAAGCGCTCCGCATCGTCATAAAAGCCGTACAATCCGGTTCTGGCGTAATAATATTCATTATCTAAAAGATAATAGGTTACGCCGTTTGCCACGCCGGTAAACACGCCGCAATACTGGTTACGCCACGCCACGGGAACGGTATAATTCGTAAGATACGTAAGCGATGCACGCAGTTCCGGCTTCATGGAGCCATACAAAGGAATCACCACGCGGCAATCGTGTCCCAGCGCGTTGATTGCCGCAGGGAGAGAACCTGCAACATCGGCAAGTCCGCCCGAGGCGGCAAAAGGAATCGCCTCGCTGGCAGTGTAGAGAATATTCATAAAACCAACCCTCTTTCCGGTATTTTTTCTTCCGATCCGAACGGGACGTCCGCGTTAAACCACGGCACCCTTGGCGACATAAACCGGATAACCATCCGTACCGGTCAGTACTCTTCCGTCCGAAATTTTTACATTCTTATCCGTGATCGTGCAGCAAAGCTCCGCACCTGTGCCAACATTCGTTCCCTGCATCAAGATGCAATTTTTCACCACTGCACCCTTTGCAATTTTCACACCGCGGAAAATCACAGAATTCTCCACAACGCCGTCAATCACGCAGCCATCCGCCACTAGGGAGTGCCGCACATCGCTGTCCAGACCGTACTTGGACGGGGCGTTGTCACTGACTTTTGTGTAAATCGGCCGCTTCGGCAAAAACAAAAGCTTTGCGTTCTCCGGTTCAATCAATTCCATATTCGCTCGGAAATAGCTTGCCATGCTGTAAATCTTAGAATAGTATTGTTTGTACTCATACGCACGGATATCCAGTTCCCGAACTTTTGCTTGTAAAATATCACGCTCAAAGCTAAACTGGCTTCTTGCGTTGCAGTCCTGAATCAAATCCATGAGCAGATCTTTTTGCATGACATAAACATTCAAGCTGATCGTACAGGAACCACTGACTTCTGGCGAAATCAGCACATCCTTCACTCTGCCGTTTTCATCCACGGCAAAAACATTGCTTTCGTGGATTAGTTCCGGCGGAAAGCTCTGTGTGCTGGTTGCCACGGTAATGGCTGCGCCGCTCTTAATATGCGCTTTCACAAACGGACGGAAGTCGAAGTTAGAAATCATATCACAATCCGACATAATCACATAATCCGTCAAAGAATTCTGAATAAAGCTTGTTGCGCCATAAAGCGCTTCAATTCTGCCGCGGTACAAGCCCGTCTGCACATGGCCAAACGGCGGCAGGATATGTAATCCGCCTTTTTTGCGGGATAAATCCCACTCTCTTGCCGAGCCCAAATGATCCAGCAATGATTGATAATTTGCTTTGGTAATAACGCCCACATCGGAGATACCGCTGTTCACCATGCTCGAAAGCGCAAAATCAATGAGTCGGTATCTTCCGCCAAACAGCATGGAACCCATCGTTCTTGCTTTGGTCATTTCCGAAATCGTATTGTCGTGCATATTTGCAAAAATCAGACCTAAGACTCTTCCCATATTGATTTCCATATTCGTTCCCCCTCCTACTTGATATCTTCTGAAATAATTTTCTTGGGCGGAACAACAGAACCCTCGGAAATATCGAGATTATGCCCAATCACGGCAATGCCCCACTCGTCCTTGTTGTCAATCGTTTCCGGACGTGCACCGATATGCGCGCCCTCACCGATGACAGAATTTTCACCCACAATTGCGTATTCCACAACAGCACCACTGCAAATCGTGCAGCCGGGCATCAAAATAGAATCCGTTACCACCGCATCTTTTTCAATCTTTACGCCGTCAGAAATCATAGAGAACTCCACCATTCCGTCAATAAAGCAGCCTTCCGTCACCATGGAATTCTGGATTTTCGCGTTTTTGCCAATGTTCTGCGGGGGGAAAACCGGATTACGCGAGTAGATTTTCCACGCAGGATCGTACAAGTCAATCGGAATATTCGGGTTAATCAGATCCATATTTGCTTCCCAGAGGCTGTCGATGGTTCCAACGTCCTTCCAGTAGCCGTCAAAGCGGTATGCGTACACGCGCTCGTTGTTTTCCAGCAGTGCGGGAATGATATTGTTGCCGAAATCCTTTGTGGCATCGGCATCGTTTTCGTTCTCGATTAAGTACTTTTTCAGCTTGGCATAGCTGAACACATAAATACCCATGGAAGCCAATGTACTGCGGGGATTCTTCGGCTTTTCCTCAAAATCATAGATTTTATCGTCATCGTTTGCCAGCATAATGCCAAAACGCGACGCTTCTTCCAGTTCCACATCAATGACTGCAATGGTGCAGGCACAGTCGTGTTCCTTGTGGAAATTTAGCATTTTGGAATAATCCATCTTGTAGATATGATCGCCGGAAAGGATGATGACATATTCCGGATCATAGCGTTCAATAAAGCTCAGATTCTGATAAATCGCGTTTGCTGTGCCGGAATACCACTGTGCGCCGGAAGCCTTCTGGTACGGCGGCAAGACATGTACACCGCCGTGCAAGCGGTCAAGGTCCCACGGCTGACCGTCCCCGATATATTCGTTGAGCACCAACGGCTGGTACTGGGTTAAAACACCTACCGTATCAATACCGGAGTTCACGCAGTTGGAAAGCGGAAAATCAATGATACGGTATTTTGCGCCGTATGGGACGGCGGGTTTTGCCACGCTTTGTGTCAGCGCGTACAGGCGGCTGCCCTGCCCGCCGGCAAGGAGCATCGCCACACATTCCTTTTTGTTATACATTCTATATTCCCTCCATCGCGGATGTACCGCGGTTTATTCCTTGATTTTGGCAGATTTCTTTTTCAAATTGCCGGATGCCTTTTTTGGCTTTACCGCCGGCTTTTCGGCAGGCAGTTTCTTTGTTTCGGCCTTTTTTTGCGGTGCTTTTTTTACCGTGAAATACATCACGGAAAACGCAGGAATTTCGACACAAATCGACTGCTCACAGCCGTGCATTGGCACCGGCTCGGATTTCACCGTGCCGTTCAGGAACGGACTGCCGTCCGGCGCAGCCGAGTTAAACACTTCCGTATAGCTGCCTTTATGAGGCACACCGAAGCTGTATGTTGACCTTCCCACTGGCACAAAATTGCACACAGCGATGATTTCCCTGCCTTTTTTATCCATGCGCCGGAACACAATAATGCTCTGACGGTAATCGTCGTTGGAAATCCATTGGAATCCCTCCCAGGAGTAATCAATTTCCCACAACGGGGAATTTTTCCGGTAAAAGGCGTTCAGATTCTTGGTAAACTGCTGGAAATTCCGATGATTTTCGTATTCTTCAATCATGAACCATTCCAGTTCGCCCGCGTAATCCCACTCGCGGAACTGTGCGAATTCCGAACCCATAAACAGCAGTTTTTTGCCCGGATGCGCCGTCATAAACGCAAGGAACGCTTTTGCCTG
>DBRO01000012.1:6245-8843 GCA_002306005.1 Ruminococcus sp. UBA1366
TCCGCAGGAATTCAATTGCCTCCAAATTCTCATGTCCGCCGAAACGGTTCGGTGTCCATTCGCCCGGCCGCCTGTCGTAATCCAAATACAGCATGGATGCAACCGCATCCACGCGCAAGCCGTCGATGTGG
This sequence comes from Ruminococcus sp. UBA1366, assembly GCA_002306005.1. Taxonomy (GTDB): domain Bacteria; phylum Bacillota; class Clostridia; order Oscillospirales; family Ruminococcaceae; genus UBA1366. The sequence continues at coordinate 6,377 of DBRO01000012.1, forward strand.
TATTTTTCCAGCCAAAACAAGGCATTGGAAACCAAAAATGAAACGACTTCTTTTTTTCCGTAATCAAACACGCGGGTTCCCCACGCAAGGTGATCACGCTTTTTGGGGTCGGTGTATTCGTAACAGCAAGTGCCGTCAAATTCGTACAATCCCGCCTCGTCTTTTGGGAAATGCGCCGGCACCCAGTCGAGAATGACCCCAATACCCGCCTTGTGGAACAAATTCACCATCTGCATGAAATCATGCGGTGTTCCATAACGCGAGGTCGGTGCAAAATAACCGATGCCCTGATACCCCCATGAGCCATCATATGGATATTCCGCCATCGGCATTAACTCAATATGGGTATAGTTCATTTCCTGCAGGTACGGAATCATTTCTTCTGCGAACTTCACGTAATTATAGCATTCGCCGTCCGGATATCTGCGCCAAGATGCAAAATGCACTTCGTAAATATTCACAGGGCTTTCATAAACAGAATGCTTGCGCTTGTTTTCGTACCACTTGGCGTCACTCCACGTAAAGCCATCCAACTCGTACAGCTTGGTACCCGTTGCCGGTGTGGTTTCCATGTGCAGACCATAGGGATCGGCTTTCATGCGGGTGGTGCCGTCCTTGGCAGTAATGCAGTATTTATAAGTGTCAAACTGGGATAATTCCGGTACGAATATTTCGTACACCCCGCCGGATTCCTGTAGAAGTTCCATTGGGAGTGCTTCGGTTTTCCACTGATTGAAATCCCCCGTGAGGCAAACACTGCGGGCATTGGGTGCCCAAACCCGGAACACATATCCGGCTTGTCCGTTTCGGTTTTCTTTATGAGCGCCGAAAAAATCAGCGCTGTCGAAATTGGTGCCGGAGTGAAAACTATGCAGGGGTAAGGCATAAATCTTAGTATCTTGTTGCGGCATATTGAAACCTCCTATTTGTATACCATTATTTTAACCGTTATTGAATAAATTTGCAAGCCTTTTGATTTATATTTTCTACTCTCACCATATTTTTCTGTTGTAATTTGTGCATTATGCTCAATATTTCAGGAAGTAACTTCATCAATCTTATAGAAAACACCAACGAGATTGACGTTTTTTCTGGCTTTTTATGTCCGAGTGCTGGAGACCTCTATTGCTATTATTGTGATATCATCCTTTTTATCCCTGTTTTGCCTTGTTAATGCTGCCTCTCCGAAGTCGTTCACTGCGGCGCGCATATCTTTATTTTTCTTACCGAAACACGGTACTGCGTGCTTTTTCACCGTAATTTCATCCACACCATCGGATACCAGCAGAATGCGGTCGCCGGGGAAAATCCGGATATGCTGTGAGCCTGCACTGGTTTCCGGTAAAATTCCCAACGGAAAGCTCTGCGCTTCCAGTTTTGTGAGCATTTCATCCCGCAAAAGATAGCTTGCGGCAGCCCCTGCTTTTAACAGATCCAGCGTGCCGCGGCACAAATCAAATTTCGCAATATCCAACGTAGAGAACGACTCATCCCAGCCCTTCACGCGCAGAATCCGGTTAATCAGCCGCACAGCAGTCTGAGCGCTGAATCCGCTGGTCAGCATTTTATTTGCAAGGCTAGCGGCAAACATAGAATCTAATTTGGCACGCCTGCCCGTTCCCATGCCGTCGGCGATGATGAAATATTCTTCGGAATTACCAAGCGCCAGCACCTCCAGCGTATCTCCGGAATAATCCGTACGGCTGCCGGCAGTTTGGAACTCCGCGCTTTCCAGCCGGAGCAAAGGCATTTCCATAAATAAATACCGATCCAGCCTGTCCGCAGTCGTAATGGTGGGATATTCAAAATCGCACCCGGCAATTTCGCTGATTTCCATGGTAATTTTCACAATATCCGCATCAAAATCATGCGGCACAAAGAACTCCGTTCGCTTTGCACCGTATTCATCCACATAAACGCAGGCGCGCGCAACAGGGCACCCCCAGCGCGAAAGCAAATCCCGCACCCGACCGGAAAGTGCTTGATCCACATACGAAACCTGAGAAACCCGCAGGGATAAATCCTGCAGGATATCCTCCATGGAGCTCAGTTGACCGGTTAGGATTTCCCGCAGTTCTTTGGCACGCTGCCGATTCGCGCGGTCGTACATTTGCCCGGAATGCAGCTGATTGAAAATCTCTGCCAGATCGGCGGACAGCATACAGTCCGCCTTGCAATCCAGCACATCTGCGGCGGTAATAAAGCTGCGCCCATTCAGTTTGGATTCCAGCCTTTGAAACACATTCGAGGTTTGTTCATACGCATGCTCCCAGCACGCAGCACAGTTCGGGCAGCCCCGACAAATCAAATCCGCCGCCGCTGCCTCGATGGTGGCGTTCTCGCCTTTTTTGTCCATAGAAGCTGTCACTTTATCAATTTGCCCACGGATACCGGACAAGGTTTTTGCCGCAAAGTGCAGCCGAGAAGAGGCTGTCTGCCCGATGATTTCCACAGCATTTGCCGCAAC
>DBRO01000012.1:8925-15231 GCA_002306005.1 Ruminococcus sp. UBA1366
AGACCGGCAGTTGCCAGCAGTAAGGTATTGTCGGAAAGCTCCGGCACACAGAGCATCACGCCGCAGGTGGTAAGCGCACCGCATACAGCCCCGCCAATGTGCCGATACCGCAGCATGGCGCACAGTGTCACAAAAATCCCTGCGGCTCGCCCGAGATTCACGGTTCCTACGCTGATGGACGACAATGTTGCAATCGCCACGACATAAAGAATGCCCATAGCGGCACCGTTCATGCCGTTAATATCCAGCGCACCGTGTGCTGTTGCCTTTTTCAATACAGAAATAAAAAAATACGTCACGCAGCCGCAAAGCAACGCACTCATACCGCGAAACAAGAGTGTGTATGTATCCGCGTGCAGCACTGCGCTGATGACCACAGAAAAGAAAATCATCACGCCCGTGGAAGTAAGGGACATCACCACCGGATGCGATCGCAGCTTGTCCGGAAGAATAATCAGCCGCATTGCGCCGATTACCAGCATGGAGCAAAGCTGCACTAAGCCATCCGGCAAAGTGTTAAAGAACAGGTATCCTGCAAAGCTTGCCAAAAATCCCGGAATAATACCAAGGCTGTTCGCAGCGGCAATCAGCGCGACATTAAACGGCGTAGGATACCCCAGCAATTCCGCTTTTGCGGCAATAAAGCACAACACGGCTGTGAAAGCCGCATAGCCGAATCCGCTCTTTTCCTGTTCTCTTTCGGCTGTATTGTCCGGATGCGGCATTTTTTTTATGCCGCGGAGCTTTCGTTTTACGCCCGGTTTTCTACTTGTCATCTTGCCGGCGCGCACACCGCCCTCGGAGGGCATTACGGTTTCCTGATACTGTGCCATCCGTCATCACCACGCATTTTCTATCATNNCTATCATCCTTTCGTTTTATCGGATAATAGTATTTTATCAAATGCGCAGTGCGTTTTCTGTCAAAAAATCAGACCTGGTAAAATTTACCCATATATTTTATCTATTTGCCTTGTACAAACCTTCGCAGAATTTCAGCGCAACCAATGAATTGTTCCATGGATAATTGCTCCGGTCGGATGGATTCCGTCAACTCTGCGGTACGAATTGCCTGCAAAACGCTTTCTTTGGGAATTTGCAAGCCGGAAGCAAGCGAATTGGCAAGCGTTTTTCTTCGCTGCGAAAACGCCGCGCGAATCGTACGGAAAAAGAACGCCTCATCCGTGATGCCTTTGGGCAATTCCCCACGCAAAGAAAACCGCACCACGGCGCTGTCCACATTCGGTGCGGGAAGAAAGCTCTTGCGCTGTACTGGAAAGAGGATTTCCGGCTCGGAAAAATATCGCACAGCAACCGTAACAGCGCCCATTTCCCGGCTGGGAATTGCTGCACAAAGGCGCTGCGCGGCTTCTTTTTGCACCATGACAGTAATGCTTTTGAGCGGCAGGCGGTCTTCCATCAGTTTCATAATCACCGGCGAAGTGATATAGTAAGGTAGATTCGCGCAGACGCAGACCTCCATACCGGAAAATTCACGCGCAAGCAATGCGTGCAAATCCGTTTTCAGCACATCACCGGAAAGCACCGTGACATTTTTATGCTCGGCAAGCGTTTCAGCTAAAATCGGCGGAAGACGTGAATCCAATTCCAGTGCAACTACTTTTTTTGCACGCTTTGCCAATTCATTGGTTAAAACGCCGATACCCGGACCAATCTCCAGCACACCCGTATTTTCGTCCGCACCGCCCAGTTCGGCAATGCGCGGACAGACTTCGGGATTTATTAAAAAATTCTGCCCCAATTTTTTTGAAAAAGTAAAGCCATGCTTTTTGAAAATTGCTTGAATCATACGAATATCGGTTAAATTCTCCACAAATTTGTTTCCTTTCAAAGAAAAATGCATTTTCATTTATTGTAACATTGCTTTTTGGCGTTGTCAACGAACGTTACGAATAAATTGCGGGAATTTTACCAAAACTAACGACATAAGATAAAACAGAAAGGTTGTGCTCCTATGCAAAAAAGAAATTTCCAGAACGGACAGCACTTGTCCGCAGAACTGGTAACGGCGCTTTCCGCTGACCAGACTGCATTGGATGAATTCCATAAGCTTTCGCCGGAAAAGCGGCAGAACTATATCGATGCCGCGCTGACTTCGCATTCTCGCGGACAGATGCAAAGCTATTTAACAAATTTAAAGCTTGGCGAACAGCTTTTTGATGCCGATACGGGCATGAAAGACAGCATTGCTCCGTAGATTTCCCTGAATTTTTGTGAAAATACACAATTCTTTTTCAAATTCCGCAGATAAATTCTATATAGCGTGGTGTTGAAATCTGTCCGTATTTCGGGTACAATATATAGTAGTAAGTTTAACGTGAGGAGTATGAGCGTATGCCAGTCACGTTGTTAGAGCGAGATTTTCTTGGTTCTTCCCGTCGAGGAGCTTTTTTATCATACCCGAACAACGCGTTTTGTGTATCCTTATACCCATATGATGAATACTGATGCGATAGCTGCAGCTAATTTTGTTGCAGTTTTTATTTTTGCTTTTTGAAAGGAATGGTATAAAAATGAAAAAAGTTGCGGTCATAATGGGCAGCGACAGTGATTTCCCAATTGTAAAAAGCGCCGTACTGGAACTAAAAGCCTATGAAATTCCGTATGAAGTACATGTGATGAGCGCGCACCGCACCCCTGCGCTTGCGTCGGAATTCGCCGAAAAAGCAAAGGATAACGGCTTTGGCGTGATTATTGCTGCTGCCGGGATGGCAGCACACCTTGCCGGCGTGCTCGCCGCGCACACAACCCTCCCCGTGATTGGCATTCCCATTCAGTCCGGCAATTTAGGCGGCATGGATGCACTGCTTTCCACCGCGATGATGCCTCCGGGAATTCCTGTTGCCACCGTTGCCGTGAACGGCGCGAAAAATGCGGCAATTCTTGCCATTCAAATGCTGGCGATTTCCGACTGGGAACTTGCCGACAAACTGGAGGACGCAAAAAAATCCATGGTGGACGGCGTTCTTGCAAAAGAAGAAAAATTACAGCAGGCAGTTTCCGAACTGTAAACGGACAACCGGATTTTCAGAACAATCTTTGTATTTTTCCCTTCACAAGCTTATGTTTACGGAGGTTTTACTATGTTCAACTCCATTCACGAGGAATGCGGCGTTTTCGGCGTGTACTCCAATCTCACTGAAGACGTTGCCTCCAAGGTATACATCGGGCTGTACGCCCTTCAGCACCGCGGACAGGAAAGCTGCGGCATTGTGGTAAACGATGACGGTTTGTACCGCTACCACAAGGATTTGGGACTTGTCCATGAGGTTTTTAACAAAGAACATCTCGACAAGCTTGGCACGGGGCGGATTGCCATTGGTCATGTGCGGTATTCCACCACAGGCAATTCCAATCGTTCCAACGCCCAGCCGCTGGTGGTACGCCATATTAAAGGTCCTTTGGCAATTGCCCACAACGGCAATTTAATTAACGCGCAGGAACTGCGGGAGCAGTACGAAATGCACGGTGCGATTTTCCACACAACCAATGATACGGAAGTCATTTCCTATGCCATTACCGAGGCGCGCCTGACAGCACCCTCCATTGAGGCGGCAGTGGAGCGTGCCATGGAGAAAATCAAAGGTGCGTACTCTCTGGTTGTCATGTCGCCGCAAAAGCTGATTGCCGCACGCGATCCGGAAGGGTTTCACCCGCTTTCGATTGCAAAAACAGATACCGGCTATGCGGTTTCTTCCGAAACCTGCGCGTTTGACAGCATTGGGGCGAAATTCATCCGCGATGTGAAGCCCGGCGAAATTGTGATTATTGATGAAAGCGGGATTCGTTCCATTGAAACGCATTGTCACGGTACAGGACACGTTTGCGTGTTTGAATACGTATACTTTGCGCGGCCGGACTCCGTGATTGACGGTTCCAGCGTACATAAAGCGCGGATTCGCGCAGGAAAATACCTGTGGCGCGACCACCCGGTGGAAGCCGATGTGGTGATTGGCGTGCCGGATTCCGGACTGGATGCAGCGCTGGGATTCTCGCAGGAAAGCGGGATTCCCTACGGAATTGGTTTTATCAAGAACCGCTATATCGGCAGAACGTTTATTCAGCCGACACAGAGCGAACGCACCAATTCCGTAAAAATCAAGCTGAACGTGATCTCCAACACCGTCAAGGGCAAGCGCGTGGTGATGATTGACGACAGCATTGTGCGCGGCACGACCTCTGCACGAATTGTCAATCTCCTGCGCGAAGCAGGCGCAAAGGAAGTTCATGTGCGGATTTCCAGTCCGCCGTTTATTGCGCCCTGCTACTTTGGCACGGACATTGACAGCAAGGATAAACTCATTGCCTGCCGGCTTTCCGTTGAGGAAATTTGCCAGTATCTCGGCGCGGATTCGCTGGGATATTTAAGTGTGGAAAACGTCAAACAGCTTGCGGGAAATTCCAGCTGCGGCTTTTGCACCGGTTGCTTTTCCGGTGAATACCCCATGGAGGTTCCTGCTGAAATGCCAAAGGATAAGTTTGAGACGAAGATTACAAACCAGTTGACTTTAAAAATATAACCCCGAAAGGAATACGAAAATGAAGAGTTTTTCTGAAAGCTACAAGGAGGCCGGCGTGGACGTGACTGCCGGTTACAAGGCTGTGGAATTGATGAAACAGCACGTTGCAAGAACAGTGACTTCCGGTGTGTTAAGCGGGCTTGGCGGCTTTGGCGGCTTGTTTGAACTGGATTTGAACGGGATTCAAAAGCCTGTTTTGGTTTCCGGCACGGACGGTGTTGGCACAAAGCTCAAAATCGCCTTTTTGATGAACAAGCACGACACGGTGGGCATCGACTGTGTTGCCATGTGCGTGAACGACGTCATCTGCTGTGGGGCAAAGCCTTTGTTCTTCCTTGATTACATCGCCACAGGCAAGAACTTTCCCGAAAAAATCGCGTCCATCGTTTCGGGCATTGCGGACGGCTGTGAGCTTTCCGGCTGTGCGCTGATTGGCGGAGAAACCGCGGAAATGCCGGGCTTTTATCCCGAAGATGAGTACGACCTTGCCGGTTTTACCGTCGGTGTGGTAGACAAGGATAAAATCCTCAAACCGGACGAGCAGAAGGCCGGCGATGTGATGATTGCCATCAAATCCAGCGGTGTTCATTCCAACGGATTTTCTCTTGTGCGGAAGGTCTTTTCCATCAGCGAACAGAACCTGCTCCGGCATTATGCTGAGCTGGGAACCACACTGGGCGCGACGCTGCTGACGCCCACCAAAATCTATGTACGGTCAATTTTAAAATTACTAGACGAAGTGAAAGTAAAGTCCATTTCGCACATTACGGGCGGCGGATTTTATGAGAACATTCCCCGCTCTTTACCGCAAAATATTTCCGCGAAAATTGACCGTGCAGCACTGGACACCCCGCCGATTTTCGGCTTGATTCAGGCAACGGGCAAAATTTCCGACCACGATATGTTCAACACCTTCAACATGGGCGTGGGTATGACGGTTGTAGTGGATAAGAAAGATGCGGACAAGGCAGTTACGGCACTCAATGCCTGCGGCGAAAAAGCTTATGTCATGGGCGAATTGGTGCAGAGTGACGAGGGCGTTATCATTCTTTAATGCACGGAGAGGACAAGCTTATGAAAAAAATTGCGGTGCTTGTTTCCGGCGGCGGAACGAATTTGCAGGCGCTGATTGACGCGCAGGAGCGCGGAGAGATTCACGGCGGGAAGATTACGCTGGTGGTTGCCTCCAAACCGGATGCGTATGCGCTGGAACGCGCAAAGGCGCATGGGATTCCCACACAGGTGGTGGCGCGGCGCGATTACGCGGACGTTGCCGCCTACACCAAGGCAATGACGGCGGTTTTACAAAATGCCGGCGCGGATTTGGTTGTTTATGCCGGCTTTATGACGATTCTCGACGAACAGATTGTTAAGGCGTTCCCCTACCGCATGATGAACGTGCATCCGTCGCTGATTCCCGCATTTTGCGGAAAAGGTTTTTACGGGCTTCGCGTGCATGAAGAAGTGCTCCGGCGCGGTGTGAAGCTGACCGGCGCCACCGTGCATTTTGTCACGGAGGTTTGTGACGGCGGGCCGATTATCGCGCAAAAATCCGTTGCGGTGGAAAACAACGACACGCCGGAGCTTTTACAAAAGCGCGTGATGGAACAGGCAGAATGGGTGATTCTCCCACAGGCGGTTTCGCTATTCTGCGAGGGCAGAATTACGGTGAAAAACGAGCGGGCTTACATTGATGATAATAAATAAACAGGAAAGGACATCGTTATGAAAACACTGGATCTTGCACAGGAGCTTTCCTCCAACAG
>DBRO01000012.1:15326-16870 GCA_002306005.1 Ruminococcus sp. UBA1366
ATTATTTATTCGCCGGTGCGTGTGCTTGGCAACAAAACCATCATCACAAACGGCGACCAGACCGATACGATTTATGAGCTGATGAACCAACAGCTTACCTTTGAGCAGGCGCTTCGCACACGGGAATTTGAACCGGATGCACCGAACTACACCCCGCGTATTTCCGGCATCATCAAGCAGGGCAGCGGGAAATTCAATTATGCGCTTTCGATTTTAAAATCCGCGGACGGCAATCCGGATTCCTGCGAACGCTTTACGTTCAGTTATAAAAATCCGCAAGCGGGTGTGGGGCATTTGATTCACACCTACATGGGTGATGGCAATCCCCTGCCCAGCTTTGAGGGCGAACCGAAGAAAATCGCCATTGACAAAAACATTGATGAGTTTGCTGCGCTGTTATGGGACAACCTGAACGAAGAAAACAAGGTTTCGCTTTTTGTACGCTATATTGAACTGGAAACCGGCAATTTCACCACGGTGATTACGAACAAGCACGACAAATAGAAAGGAAGTTTTGTGAAAATGTCCGCAAATGAAATGCTTTTAAAATACGGCTGTAATCCAAACCAAAAGCCCTCCCGCATTTTTATGGAGGACGGCTCCGACCTGCCAATTACAGTTTTAAACGGCAAGCCCGGCTACATCAATCTGCTGGACGCATTCAACGGCTGGCAGCTGGTCTGTGAACTGAAAGCTGCGACCGGTTTGTGCGCGGCAACTTCTTTCAAGCACGTTTCTCCGGCGGGCGCGGCAATTGGCAGGCCGCTTTCAGACACGCTGAAAAAAATCTACTTCGTGGACGATTTGGGCGAGCTTTCTCCCCTTGCCTGCGCCTATGCACGCGCACGCGGCGCGGACAGAATGTCCTCCTACGGGGATTTTATTGCGCTTTCGGATGAATGTGATGCGATTACCGCAAAGATGATTCAGCGCGAGGTTTCCGACGGCATCATTGCCCCTGGTTACACGCCGGAGGCTTTGGAAATATTAAAATCCAAGCGCAAGGGAACTTATAATATTGTGAAAATCGATCCTGCGTACAAGCCCAACCCGATTGAACACAAGCAGGTTTACGGCATTACCTTTGAGCAAGGCAGAAATGAGCTGGCAATCAACAACGAACTGCTTGCCAATCTTGTCACAGAAGCCAAAGAAATTCCGGAGGACAAAAGAGCAGACCTGCTGATTTCGCTGATTACACTCAAATACACGCAGTCGAACAGTGTCTGTTATGTCAAGGACGGACAGGCTGTGGGCATTGGTGCCGGACAGCAGTCGCGGATTCACTGCACGCGCCTTGCCGGCAACAAAGCGGATATTTGGTGGCTTCGGCAGTCGCCGAAAGTACTGGGACTGGAATTTGTGGAGAATATCCGCCGGCCCGACCGAGACAACGCGATTGATGTGTATATTTCCGATGAATACGAAGATGTGCTTGCGGACGGTGCTTGGCAGAAGATTTTCAAAACAAAGCCGGAGATTTTCACAAGAGAAGAACAAAAAGCATGGCTGGCGCAAAATACCGGTGTCTGTCTGGGTTCGGA
>DBRO01000012.1:16974-17113 GCA_002306005.1 Ruminococcus sp. UBA1366
GTATGGATATTCTCGTTGTCGGCTCCGGCGGACGCGAACACGCGATTTTAATGAAACTGGCGGAAAGTCCGCGCTGTGGCAAGCTTTACTGCGCGCCGGGCAACGGCGGAATTTCGCGCTATGCGGAATGCTTTGACGT
>DBRO01000012.1:17180-17611 GCA_002306005.1 Ruminococcus sp. UBA1366
AAAAAAGCGGCGGCGATCATTGAGGGCAGCAAGATTTTTTCCAAAGAACTAATGAAAAAATACAAAATTCCCACTGCCGGCTACGAAACGTTCTCCGACAGCACAAGTGCGATTGCTTATTTACAGACGCAAAACACCTACCCGACCGTCATCAAGGCGGACGGATTGGCGCTTGGCAAGGGCGTAATCATCGCACAGGACGAGGCGGAAGCCGTTGCGGCGGTGCGTGCCATGATGGATGACAAGCAGTTCGGTGAAAGCGGCTCGCACGTGGTGATTGAGGAATTCCTGACCGGACCGGAAGTGAGCGTTTTGGCGTTTACGGACGGTGAAAGCATTGTGCCCATGGTTTCCTCCATGGATCACAAGCGCGCGCTGGACAACGACCAAGGGCTGAACACCGGCGGCATGGGAACGGTTGCGCCAAACCC
>DBRO01000012.1:17679-18592 GCA_002306005.1 Ruminococcus sp. UBA1366
ATTGAATACAACTGCCGGTTTGGCGATCCGGAAACGCAAGTTGTTCTCCCCCTGCTGGACTGCGATTTGGTAGAAGTTTTTGAGGCAATTTATCATCACAAGCTTTCGGCAGCGAAAATCGGCATGAAACCAGGCTTTTGCAGTTGTGTGGTGATGGCAAGCGGCGGTTATCCCAAAAAGTACGAAACCGGCAAAGTAATTTTCGGCTTGGACGAAAAAGGACAGGCGCAAAACGCCTTTGTCTATCATGCCGGCACAAAATACGAGGACGACAAGTTCCGGACGGCAGGCGGACGTGTATTGGGCGTCACCTGCACTGCGCTGACTTTGCAAGCCGCACTGGATAAAAGCTATGATGCGGTTTCGCAGATTACGTTTGATGGCGCGCATTACCGGAACGACATTGGCAAGCGCGCGCTGGAAGCCCTGCGGGACAATCCCCTCTCTTTGGATTACAAGGACGACATGGAGGATTATCTGGAGGAGAACGGCGTGTATTTACGGCAATAATGATAAAGAAAAGAGCTTTTCTGTTTATCGCAGAAAAGCTCTTTTGGTATATACACACTTTGTGGTGTTTTGAAAATTTATTTTTTTAATTTTTTTTAGAAAGTTGTACGTTTGCGTGCAACTTTTAATAATAATCCACGGTATAATAGAGGCATCAAAGCACTGTGCGTTCCTGCCTTGGGCGGTAGATTGATTGGTACAGAGCCACTTTCAAAGGCTTTTCTTCAGTCTGAAGCTCTTTTTAGTTAGATTCGTTCTGTATTTTTTGGCGGTATGCCATTGCCGCCTGTTCGGTTTTATTCTCGCCGAACGTATAATATGCCGCGTCTTTCAGCTCGTCCGGCAGGTACTGCTGTTTGACATAGTGATTTAGAAAGCTGTGCGGGTATTGATACCCCTGCGC
>DBRO01000012.1:18688-21781 GCA_002306005.1 Ruminococcus sp. UBA1366
CAAGCTTTCACAATGCTCATTGCCTGCGGATAGGCAAGCCCGATGTCCTCTGCGGCAATCACCAACAGCCGCCGGCAAAGCGAAAGCAAATCCCCTGCTTCCATCAGCCTAGCCGCATAATGCAGTGCGGCGTTTTCGTCCGAACCGCGCACGGATTTTTGAAACGCAGACAGAATATCATAATGCTCATCGCCGCTGCGATCATAACGAAGACTGCTCCGCTGGGTGAGTGCTTTTGCATTTTCCAACGAAACAAAAATCTCCTCGCCGGACTGCGGTGCGCTCAGCACACAAAGCTCCAGCGTGTTCAAGGATTTTCGCACATCTCCCCCGCAGCCTGCGGCGATATGCTCCGCCGCACCCGCTTCAAACCGCACAGGCTTTGCGCTTTCTTGGGAAAGCACTTCTGCGGCACGGAACAGTGCCGGCAGGATGTCCTGCGCGTCCAGAGACTTAAATTCAAACACGGTGCAACGGCTTAAAATGGCATTATAAATATAAAAATAAGGGTTCTCCGTGGTGGAAGCAATCAGCGTAACGCTACCGTCCTCGATATATTCCAGCAGGGTTTGCTGTTGCTTTTTGTTGAAATACTGAATTTCGTCCAGATACAACAGCGTGCCGTTGAGCGCCGAGAACGTGCCTGTTTCGGCAAGAACAGCTTTGATATCCGCCGTGGAAGCCGTTGTGCCGTTGAGTTTATGCAAGGTGCGTTGAGTAGAGTTTGCAAGAATGGACGCGACTGTGGTTTTTCCCACGCCGGAAGGCCCGAAAAAAATCATGTTTGGGATTTTTCCGGATTCGAGAATCCTTCTCAGCGGTTTGCCCGCACCGAGCAGATGTGCCTGTCCGCAAACTTCTTCCAACATGGTTGGTCTGATTCGGTCGGCAAGCGGAGCGTACATGGCAGTTTTCCTTTCGGTTTATGCAATCGTATGAATTTTCGGCAGGTGCTTGGTATAAGCCGCACCATTGATTTTCTTGAGAAGATAATCTCGCCCCAGCACCAGTGCGTTTTCGAATTTGAGCGTATGCTCCGGCGTAATCAATTCCTGATACAAAATAAATGTCTCCGGACCGGTTTTAACAATTCTATGCCGGCTCAAATCCAGCGTGCCGTTGGTAATCGCCTCAACGGTAATAAACAGCCACAGCAAATCATACTGCTCGGCAGTCACTTCATACTCCAAAAAGCTATCCAGAATATCCGTCATGATCCCCAGTCCTTTCTGTGAATTCGTCTGTTTTTATTCGTACAGCGGATATTTCTTGCAGATTTCCGTTACGCCCGCACGGATTTTATCCGCACTGTTTTCAAAATCGGATGCCGCAAGGTAAATGTATTCCGCAATTTTCTCCATATCTTCTTCAACCAAACCACGCGTGGTAACAGCAGGTGTGCCAATTCTCACGCCACTGGTAATAAACGGGCTTTGCGGATCGTTGGGAATCGCGTTCTTGTTGACCGTGATATACACCTCGTCCAGTTTCTTTTCCAGCTCCTTGCCGGTAATGCCGAACGGCTGTAAATCCACCAACATCAGGTGGTTATCTGTTCCGCCGGAAACCAGCCGGAAACCACGTTCAGTGAGTCCTTTTGCCAACGCTTGCGCGTTTTTGGCAACCTGCACCTGCGATGCTTTAAACTCGTCTGTGAGCGCTTCGCCAAAGCAAACCGCCTTAGCGGCAATGACGTGCATCAGCGGGCCGCCCTGCGTACCGGGGAAAATTGCCTTATTGAATTTTTTAGCAAGCTCCTCATCGTTGGTTAAAATCAAACCGCCGCGAGGGCCGCGAAGTGTTTTATGCGTGGTAGAAGTTGTCACATCGGCATACGGCACAGGCGACGGATGAACCCCCGCGGCGACCAATCCTGCAATATGCGCCATATCCACCATGAAAAGCGCGTTGTTTTCTTTGGCAATTTTGGAAAGCCGCTCAAAATCTATCACTCTCGGGTAGGCGGACGCACCGGCGACAATCAACTTGGGGTGGTGTTCTTTTGCAAGCTTTTCCACCTGTTCATAGTCCAGCGTTTCGTCCTCGCCCAAACCGTAGGAAACAAAATTGTAGTACTTTCCGGAAATATTCACCGGCGAGCCATGCGTGAGGTGTCCGCCATGTGCAAGGCTCATGCCCAGCACCGTATCGCCCGGCTGGAGCAGTGCAAAATACACCGCCTGATTCGCCTGTGCGCCGGAATGCGGCTGAACATTGGCAAATTTCGCACCAAAAAGCTTCTTTGCGCGTTCAATCGCGATGGTTTCCACCACGTCCACGCACTCACAGCCGCCGTAATAGCGCTTCCCCGGATAGCCCTCCGCATACTTGTTCGTTAATACAGAACCCATTGCCGCCATCACTGCAGGAGAAACGATGTTCTCACTTGCAATCAGCTCCAAATTTCTTCTCTGACGTGCAAGTTCTTTTTGCATCGCCTCACCGACTTCTTTGTCAAAGCCCTCAACGAATCCGATTGTGTCCATGATTTTCATAAAATAATTTCTCCTTTATGTTTTCTAGCTTTCCCTATTATATCGTATTTTTATCTTTTTTTCAATAGCTTTTTTCAAGATTCCCGCCTTGATTTTATAAAAAAATACCGGAACTTTCGCTCCGGCATCGTTTCTTTTATGAAGCCGCTGTGGTTACGGAATTATCCTGCGATGCGGTTTTGCTGTCGGTTACGGCACCGGAAATGGTCGTGACATCGGTTTGCGTATCCGTACCGGTGGTATCCGTATCGGAATCTTCCGATTCTTTCTTAATCATATCATAATAAATAATGGCATTGGAAATAGAAATCCGTTCCTCGGCATACTGCGTTCGCTCGGTGATATAGTCGTCTGTCACAACCCCATCGTTAATGCGCGTTTCCACAGCATCCTCGCCCAAACCGCTTGGTTCGGTTTTGTAAACACTGTCGCGGGATTCCTGATAAATTGGGCTTTTATACTGCTGATATGCCTGATTGCAGGAGGCAAATTCCGCCACGTTTTGATAATCCGTCAGGTCGAAATACTCGTCCTCCTGACTGTTGTAATAAACCGTATCGGTGATAAAATTCCCGTTTGGCAGAACCACGATATTCTC
>DBRO01000012.1:21872-24575 GCA_002306005.1 Ruminococcus sp. UBA1366
TCCACCGGAATATACCCGGGATCGTCCTCTGTCAGCACGGTATCGGTGAACGGATTGTAGTTATAATAATACTCGTATTCCGCCTCTTTGATTTTTGCATCGTGATCGCCGTACAACACAATGACGGTATTGTCAAGCACTCCCACGCTGTCAAGGTCACTGATGAACTGTCCGAGTGCCTCGTCCGCATAATGCACGGATTTAAAATAACTTCCTAATTTGGTACCTTCCAAAAACGGTGCGGAAATTTCTTCGTACAAACCGGTTTCTTCGTTATATTTCTTATACTCAAAATCCACGCTGTAATCGCTGACTTCCTCAATACCGGTGAAGGGCGTATGGTTGGTCAGCATAATCATCAACCCGTAGAAATTTTGATTTTCCTGTGCGATGGTCTGAATTTTACTGATGGACTGGCTGAAAAAGCTCTTATCCGAAAGCCCCAGACCGATCACTTCATCAATTTCATAATCGGAAGTGCCGCTGAAAAATTGGTCATAACCCAGCGATGCATGAAAATTTTCACGGTTCCAGTAAGAGCCTTTGTTACCATGCATACTGAACACATAGTAACCCAGTCCCTTAAATAGCTTCTGGATACTGGTATAATCGCGGTTCCAGTAGTTGATTGCCACCGTGCCGCTCGCCGCCGGCATCAGGGATGTACTAAACGTAAACTCTGAGTCAGAGCTGGTTCCCACACTTTCCTGCGCATAGAAATTTGAAAAATACAAGCCTTCCCGCGCAAGCTTATTCAGGTTCGGCGTTAATTCTTCCCCGTTGATATACGTATCCAGTGTAAATTGCTGAATACTTTCCGCATGAATGACGAGAATATTCTTGCCTTTAAAAATATCCGTATATTCATTATCCGTGGTTTCGCTCTGGTTTTCTTCTTTTTTATTCTTATAGAATTCGTCAAACTTATCCCGGTTTTTCTCATAGCCGAACACCACATTCAGCTTTGCTCGTACGGAGGATACCGCATCGGAAATATGATAGGTGATCATGCCAAACCGACTGACGACATATTCGCGATTCCACTGTTTGGCAAGGCGGGAAAAATCCGTAGAATTCAGGGAAATGACAAACACGACCAGCATTGCCACGGTAACGAAAGTTGTCTTTGTAGCAGTCTTTTTACGAACGGACTTTTCCGGTAAATGATCATAATAGCCTTTGCGTTTTAAAAGCAAATGCACGGTAATTAGGATTGGTATGGTAAGCAAAAGCAGCAAAAAGCGCCATTCGATGATATTAAACACCGCATCGGCAACGCCGCCCAGCTGGGAAGCAGTGGAGATCAACGAAATTGATAAAAACTGCTTGAAGTTCGAATAATATACGGTATTTGCAAAGGTAAAAATCGTTAGTACAAACGTCCAGATCAGCAGATAGATAAAAGACCGTTTCGGTTTCATCAGCATACTGAACATACCGATAAAGAGAATCAACGCGGTATCTGCAAGCACCGGCATGATACTAAAAAAGGTTTGCAGCGTGAAATAACGCATCAAACAGGTACCCAGCACATTGATGACCACAAACACGAGAAACAACAGATTGTTATTCACGAATGTTTTTGTACCTGTCACTACTTTGTTCCCAAAATTCTTCATATAGAAATCAACTTTCCGGCATACGGTGTATGCCCAACGCAGGTCGATCCCGCTTGCTTTCCCGAATTTTACAAAATTCGGACATTCGTATTACAGATGGTTTACCAACGTATCTTATTGTACTACTGTATTAAGTAAATGTCAAGGAAAACTAGGTGAAATTTTTATCAAACAGCTAAACATTAAAACGAAACAGAACAATATCGCCATCCTGCATCACATATTCCTTACCTTCCAGACGAACTAAACCTTTTTCTTTTGCTGCAGCCATACTGCCGCATGCCATCAGGTCCTCAAAAGAAACTACCTCGGCACGGATAAAGCCTTTTTCAAAATCCGTATGGATTTTACCCGCAGCCTGTGGTGCTTTTGTGCCTTTTTGGATTGTCCACGCCCGCACCTCGGGCTGTCCTGCTGTTAGGAAAGAAATCAATCCCAAAAGCGCATAGCCTTCCTTAATAATGCGGTTCAACCCGGAAATCTCCAGCCCCAGTTCGCCCAAGAACAGTTCCTGATCTTCTTTACTCATATCGGCAATTTCTGCTTCTATTTGCGCACAGATCGGTAAAACTGCGGCATGTTCCTCCCGCGCAATTTCGCAAACCTTTTGGTAATGCACGCTGTTTTCAATGCCGCTGGTAAAATCCTGCTCACTTAAATTTGCTGCATAAATCACCGGTTTTAACGAAAGCAGCGGGGTTGTCTTTATCATATCCCGTTCTTCCTCGGTAAATGCAAAGGAACGCGCAGATTTTCCGCTTTCGAGATGCGCTTTCAATCGTTCCAGAAACTCGACTTCTGTTGTGTATTTTTTGTCGCCTTTGAGCATTTTTTTCGTGCGGTCGATTCTTCTTTCCAGCATTTCAATATCCGAAAATACCAGCTCCAGATCAATCGTTTCAATGTCCCGTACGGGATTGACTTCCCCGTCCACATGGATAATATCATCACTTTCGAAGCACCGCACCACATGGACAATCGCGTCCACCTCACGGATATCCGCCAAAAATTTATTGCCCAGTCCTTCCCCTTTAGAAGCACCCCGCACCAGACCGGCGATGTCCACAAATTCCAGTGTTGCGGG
>DBRO01000012.1:24600-26456 GCA_002306005.1 Ruminococcus sp. UBA1366
GATTCCGCACCCGCATTTGTGAGGGCATTAAACAACGTGCTTTTGCCGACATTCGGCAATCCAACCATTCCCAGTTTCATAACCTAACCATTCCTATTCTTATTCTTTGAAATTTATTCCACGGATTTTAATGATTCGACCATATCAGTATGGATAATCCGGAAATGCAGGACAAAATTCACCAGCAGTGCGAACCCGGCTGTAATGACAGACGAAATCAAATACGAATGCCACGCAAGCGCCCGATTAAACATCACAAGGTCAATTTCCGCAGTTGTAACCACAAATCTATGCAGAAAAATTCCCATCAACCAGCCGGCAAGAATGCCCGTTACCACGCTCACAACGTTCTCGCGGAAAATATACTCTGAGGTTTCCGCATCGGAAAATCCCAGTACGCGCAACGTTGCAATTTCCCGCGTGCGCTCGGTAATATTAATCGATGCCAGCGTATACAGCACGGTAATCGCAAGCCCGCCGGCAAAAATAATCAACATTAAAATAACCGTATCAATGCTGTGCATGGACTTACTGAACATTTGTACTGAATCGCTGAGATAGCTTAGTCCCAGATATCGTTCATCCTGCACCACCGTTTCAGCAAAATCCGTTTTATCGGCATAATCTTTCAGATTGAACAGAATCATATTCTCCGGGTTCTTCTCCCCAAATTCCTGCTCATAAAAGCTTTCTGTGACATAACCAAAATGCAAGGCATAGTTTTCTGCAATGCCGGAAACGCGAATCTCTTTTATGCGATTGTCCGTCATGCGCAAACAAATCGTATCCCCGACTTTTAAGTCCAGCAAATCCGCAAGCTTTGCCGTAAGAATCATACCGCTTTGATCCGGTATCATCGTTTCTCCGGTTTGATAAGCGCGCAGATTTAAATAAATCGAAAGATCCTGCCCATCGGGCACAATCATCAGGCTGGTTTCGTACTGTTTTTCATCCAACTCCTGCGTGTAGGCATTGACAGCAACCCGCCCGACGGCAAGGGCATTCTCCACATTGTCATTTTCCGCAATGTTTTGTGCCGCAGCAGTCGGATCTTCCACCAGACCGGTATTGACCACCACTGCCCCATCGTAGCAAAAAATCTTTCCGTACTGCAAATCTAAAATGGATGCGATCGAATAGCGCAGTCCGAATCCCGCAAGAATCAACGCGGTACAACCTGCAACACCGAACACCGTCATCAGAAAGCGTTTCTTCTGCCGCATAAGATTTCGCACCGTAACTTTGGCAAGAAAGCTAAATTTGTTCCACACAAACGGAACGCGCTCCAAAAGCACTCGTTTGCCAGCTTTCGGTGCTTTGGGCCGCATCAATTCTGCCGGGCGTAGCTGCATTTCCCGCCAAACTGATAACACCACCACACCGATCACCAATGCAACCGATACTGCGACGCATCCCCAGAAATACGGCATTCGCACCGGGGAATGCAACACCGGCATGGAATACATAATCCTGTAACCGTCATAAATAATTTGGGGAATCCACCGCATCCCTGCTGCTGCACCGGCAGCACTGCCCAAGATTGCCGGAATCAACGCATACACAAGATACTTCATCACTATTTTACCGGAAGAATATCCAAGCGCCTTATACACACCCGCTTGTGTGCGCTGTTCATCAATCATGCGCGTCATAGCCGTCATGCAGACAAGCGCTGCCACGATAATGAAAAACACGGGAAAAATCTTAGCAATGGCATCGATTTTTTGGCTGTCTTCATCAAATGCGGTATAATCCGTGATGGAAAACCGGTTGGTAATATAGAATGCCGGTTCCTGCAATTCCTCCAACGTTTCACGCGATTGGGTCAGTTCCTGCTTTGCTGACTCCAGTTGTGC
>DBRO01000111.1:0-654 GCA_002306005.1 Ruminococcus sp. UBA1366
AAATAATTAATTGGGTATAACGACAAAAATGATTTCTTGATATACATGGCTATATTATGGATAAGCACTAATTTTCCCCGAAAACGATTAAGTTGTTTCTGAAATAGCTTGTACGAGCGAAACTTTCTGAAAAGCGGCAAACATTTCGTCAAAAAACCTGCAAACACAAAACCGCCCGAAATTCATCGGACGGTTTGTGCATAAAAGGAGGAATCTATTTGTTTGAACCGGGATTGACGAATTCAATCGGATCGGTCCACGCGCCGTTTTTCTTAACACCGAAGTGCAGGTGGGATTCCATGGTGATTTCCGCCTGTGCGGACTTGCCAACGACGCCGATGGTATCCCCTGCCTTGACTTCGTCGCCCTGTGATACGGTGGTCGCTTCCCCGAGATTGTAGTAATAGCTTTCCACGTTACCGCTGTGGGTAATCATGATACAAAATCCCCAGAGCGGGTCCTCCCACACCTTTGTGACAGTACCGTCATTCATTGCTTTTACCTTTTCACCCTCATCCGCGGCAATATCCACGCCATCGTGGGTTTTCCATACACCGAGCGTTTCGCTTTTTACCAATTCCCCGTTGCTGTATGCCGTTAGGACTTCGCCGTTTACCGGCATAACCGCCGTGGATGCAGTTTCAATCGTATCCA
>DBRO01000111.1:659-2100 GCA_002306005.1 Ruminococcus sp. UBA1366
GTCCGGCACGGAATAATCCAGACTGCTGTTGATTTCATCAATCGCCTTGTCATAGGCATAATATCCTACCCCGACTGCGGCGACAATGCACAGTCCCAGTGTGATATACAACCCCTTATCCCGCATCACCCGTACAAACTTGGATTCCGCCAGTTTGATTTTTCCCATAAATGAATCTTCCTTTCTGCGCGCTTTCGTCATGATGTATTTCAATTTTTGGCGAATCGTTCGCCCGGCAAGGTTTCCTCCCCTGCTGGCATTATTTTGGACGGGATTTTTTATTTTATGCAAAATTTTCAAAACTTGCACGAAAAATTTTTCCATAAAAAACGGCACTCCCTTTTTGGGAATGCCGTTTTGTCATGAGATTATTCTATACCAATCATGACGGAAGTTGCTTTGACAATCGCGTAAGCTTCCTTACCGACTTCCAGCTTCAAGTCCTTCACCGAACCAATGGACACGGTCGCCGTAACGATATTGCCCGCGCCAATGTCAATTTCCACCATTGCATTGACAATACCAAGCTGAATGGAAACGATTTTGCCCTTGAACTGGTTTCTTGCGCTGATTACCATGGGTATCACCTCCTTTACCGAAGCAGCAGCAGGTTTTCCGGTTGAATTTCAACGTAAACCTCACCGTTTTCCAGCTGAAGCTGCTTGTGTTTGTCAAATTCCCACCGTATGAGTGCGGAGGCGTTTTTATGCCGGAGCATTAGAATTTTTGTAAAGGTATCTTCAATTTCGCGTTCCACTTTGCAATGGAAGGTATGTGCGTTGTCAGGCATTTGCGACTGGGTAAGAAAATGTGCACGCAGTCCAATATATTTCACATCCTCCGGTACTGCTTTGCAGGTGAATTCCATATTCCAATCGGAGGCATATACTTTGGTTGCGGAAATTCTTTTTGCGGCGGAAATGTTTTTACAGCCGGTTAAAAGCGCACCGGAATAGGTTTTAGGGTTGTCAAACAGATCCCATTTATCCGCGACAACATCAATTTTTCCATCGTTGACAACCGCAATGCGGTCGCAAATCCGATACACCTCGTCACGATTATGGGAAACAAACAGCGTTGTGCCTGAAAAGTCCGCAATTATGGTGCTGACTTCCTGTTCCAACTGCCAGCGCAGGTAGCTATCCAGAGCGGAGAAGGGTTCGTCCAGCATGAGGATTTTAGGCTTGCCGATGAGAATACGCGCCAATGCAACACGCTGTTGCTGTCCGCCGGAAAGCTGGTTGGGGTAATGCTTTTCCAGACCGTTTAAGTACAGCAATTCTATCATATCACGAATCGCTTGTTTGCTGTCGGCTGTTTTCCCTGCCGCCCGCAGTCCGGTTTTTATATTCTGCTCCACCGTCATATTGGGGAACAAGGCATAATTTTGAAACAAAAGTCCGACTTTTCTTTTTTGCGGCGGAAGATTGATGTGCTTTTC
>DBRO01000111.1:2130-3568 GCA_002306005.1 Ruminococcus sp. UBA1366
CCCAGCAAGGCAAGGGCTTCGTTATCCGCTTCCAGTTCCATGTCCATGCGGAAATTCCCAAAGCTCTTTTCTATTCTCAGGGACAACGCCATTCCATCACACCCTTACGCCGTTGCTTTGATAACTGCGCTTTTCAAAAAAGTTTACGGCAACAAGCACCACAAACGAAATGATTAAATTGATACCAACCCAACGATATGCCAGTTCTTCATCGCCGATTTGCCACAAATGATACACCGTTGTGGAAATTGTTGCGGTTTTGCCCGGCATATAGCCGGAAACCATGCTGGTTGCGCCGTATTCACCGAGCCCGCGCGCGAACGCAAGAACCGTTCCCGCGATAATTCCCTGCTTTGAGTTCGGGAGGATAATCCGCCAGAAGATATAGGCATCGGACAGACCGAGCGTTCTGCCGGAATAAATCAGGGTTTCATCAATGTGTTCAAATGCGCCGCGTGCAGTCCGGTACATCAAAGGAAATGTTACAATCGTGGTTGCGATAATTGCCGCTTGCCATGTCATCGTAATTCTTTGGTTAAATTCTTCAAAAATCCAACCGCCCAAGGTGCTTTTGGGGCTGATAACGGTCAGGATGAAAAAACCGATGACCGTTGGCGGCAGAACCATGGGCAATGTGAGGATGACGTCGATCACGCCTTTAAGCACTTTGTTTAGTTTTGCCACATAATATGCAATCACAATGCCCGTTAAAAACGTAACCAATGTGGAAATCAATGAAATCCGGATGGAGTTTTCAAGCGGAAACCAATCCATACCCTCACGCCCTTTCAGGTGAAATCAAATTAATCAATCACTGTGAAGCCGTTTTCTGTAAATACCGTATCGCCGGCATCGGATTGCAGGTAAGTCAGGAATTCTTCTGCGGCGGCAGCATTTGCCGCATCTTTTAGTACTGCCGCGGGATAAATCGCCGCGTCAATTTTTCCTTCAGGTGCTTCGGCAACAACTTTTACCGTATCCTTTGCGGTCACATAATCTGTGTAATAAACCACGCCGCAGTCCACAGCCGCTTCCGAAACATAGGAGAGGACTTCTTTGACGTTTGTGCCGAGCGTTGCTTTTGCGGAAACGTCTTCCCAAATACCCATGGCGGTAAATAATTTTTCGGAATACTGTCCTACCGGCACATCGGAATTGCCCAGCGCAATCAGTGAAACCTTATCCGTGGCACAGTCCTCAAAGCTGGTAATATCCGCAGTGGAATCCACCGGAACGATCAGGACAACTTTGTTTTCCAGAATATCTTTCTTTACGGCCGAATCCACATAGCCGCCATCAACAAGTGCTGTCATTTGCTTTTGCGCGGCGGAAATAAACAAATCACATTCCCCGCCCGCTTCAATTTGCTTTTGCAAGGTACCAGAAGAATCAAAGTTGAAGTTTACTTTTACACCGGAATGTTCTGATTCGTACTGTT
>DBRO01000111.1:3671-6497 GCA_002306005.1 Ruminococcus sp. UBA1366
AGGAGATTTCTTTTCTTTTTCATCATAACCAACCCTTTCAATAAAAAAATAAACGCGGCTGTTACAAAATGCAACACCAGCGTTGTTCACTTCATTATTTTCTTTCATGATATGCTTGTTTTATCAGCAAAAACATATCATAATTACTGCGTTTTGGTTTGATTGAAACAAATGATTGTTCGGTTTGTTATGTTATCTAATAATATAATGGCTCATGCGAAATTTGTCAATACGTATCAGAACACTTTGTAGAATCAGCTATTTTCAACGAATTCGCCTGCTGAAGTTTGTAAACCTTGCTGTATTGACTTTTTGAAAACAAGATCCACAAAACACAAAAAGATTCCGACTGTGCTTATGCACAAATCGGAATGATTTTAATTCAATTTAGTTTTATTCTGTTGACTACGTTCATTCTTTCATGTTTGATATGGTATGACAAGTTATTGCGCATACTGCTTTTCTAAATAGGCAAAACGCTTGTTAAGCCAATCTTTCATGTAAGTAATCTGCCCTTCATAATCCGTGATGGTTTTCATTTCGTCACTGCACCATTTATAAGGTTTCTCCCATGTTTCAAAATCGTTGGAAAATTCAGTTTCGTAATCCGCATACAGTGTCGTGATTTTATCCAGCATTTCTTGCAAAGCCGCATCCTTAACACTGGTAAATTTCTGTATATATGCATCGTGAAACTCTGGAATCTTCATAAGATTTCCAAACAGAAAATTATTCATCACAAAGCTTTCCTTTTCCGGTTCGCCGCTGTCACCGCCGCCCATTGCCAAATCACAATCCCACAATGGTCCAAACGTCAGCTTTCCGCCTGCTTTTTTGTAATAATACACACTGGATTGAGTAATATCCTGCGACTGGACAATATCCGCTGCCATAAACCCGTCAATAAACGAATCCACATCAATGAGGGACTGCACTTCCTGCCAGTCCTTACTGAGAATCGCTGAATATACGGTATCCATATAGGATTTTATATACGCCGTATGTTCCTCTGATGGCGTATCTTCCATATCAGGAGACTTCACAACAAAGCATTCGTTGATTTCCTGCATCCAAAACCAGTCAACGCCTTCTGTTCCTGAATTACTGCCGGTTAAATACGCACGATAATCCTGTTCCAGCAAATAATCCGTTTCTGCCGGGTTCTCTTGGAGGGTACTGTCGATATCCACACGCTGAGAACCGGTTTCTATTTGATCGCACAAGGTATATACGCCTTGATAATTTCCATTGACATACACATCTACCGGTACACAAAGAGGTACAAAGGTACTGTCATCCGTCAGAAAATCATACAAATCCAGCGCCACCAGATTATGCATCAAGGTTTTATCATAAAGATTTGCAAGTAAAGTCCAGCTTTTTCCGCATTTCTCCCAAACAGCGAGGTTTTTTCATCAAATTTGATTTTCAAAGGCTTTTTCCAAGCTTCCGCCGTTGAATTCCCACGGATTCGAATTCCTGCATCCGTTTCTTCAAGATTATCCTCTCCGGCATTTGTAATGGCAACGGTTGCATTCGTATAATTAGTTTTATCCAGTGTATAGGAATCACTTTCAAAAGTAATATCAATTCTGGGTAAGGTGCTGTTTTCCACAGGATCAATCGGATTTGTCAACAGCGTAACCGGTTCAGGCACGGGATTGGAATACTCTCCTGTTGGGCGCACGGGCGTTGTGACTGTTTCTTGCGGCACAGTGCTACTGGTGCCGGATTGATCAATAATATTAAAGGAATCCGTATCTGAATTCATACTGCATCCGCTGAAAGACACAACTGCTGTTATTAGAATCACACAAAACTTGATTTGTCTTTTCATGAATAGAGCGCCTCTTTCCCTTTGTTTTGTGGTGTTTGGATAGCCCTCATTTTTATATAAATGACAGACGTATCTTTTCGTTTGCTATTTTAACATAAAACTGCTCAAAATGCAAGAAAAGATTCGTTTGGTTGTATTTCTACAAACGTTCTCGCATCAGTCGGACAACATTTATTGTGATATTCCATTTATTATGGAAGAAATATCGCATAAAAAGACCTTGTTGACAAATCAATCAACAAGGTCTTTGGAAAGCATCTGTTATTCCCACTCTATCGTAGATGGCGGCTTTGTAGTGACATCGTACACAATCCGGTTGATATTCTTCACTTCGTTGACAATTCGGCTTGCGCTGGATTCCAGCACGCTGTACGGAATCTTTGCAAAATCCGCCGTCATGAAGTCCGTGGTTGTAACTGCGCGCAAGGCAAGCGTGTAATCATAGGTTCTGCCGTCACCCATAACACCCACCGATCGCATATTCGTCAGCACGGCAAAGTACTGATGAATCTCGCGGTCAAGTCCGGCTTTGGCAATTTCTTCGCGAAAAATATAATCGGCATCACGCAAAATCTCCAGCTTTTCTTCTGTGATTTCCCCAATAATGCGGATGGCAAGCCCCGGTCCCGGAAAAGGCTGGCGCCATACCAGCTTGTCCGAAAGCCCCAGTTCCATGCCAAGCTTGCGGGTTTCATCCTTAAATAGCAGACGGAGCGGTTCAATAATTTCGCGAAAATCCACATAGTCCGGCAGACCACCGACATTGTGATGGGATTTTATCACTGCCGCATCGCCCGCACCGGATTCAATAATATCCGGATAAATTGTTCCCTGAACCAGAAAATCCACTTTACCGATCTTCTTTGCTTCTTCCTCAAACACACGAATAAATTCCTCGCCAATGCGTTTGCGCTTGGTTTCCGGATCGCTGATACCGGCAAGCCGGTTGAGGAAACGCTCTTTGGCATTCACGCGGACAAAATTGATAT
>DBRO01000033.1:0-1254 GCA_002306005.1 Ruminococcus sp. UBA1366
CGTTTTTCCGGCGTGCGGTCCAGGTTTGCCTCCAGCCCCTCCGCATATGCCTGAATGGAGGAAATCGGCGTTTTAATGTCATGAGAAAGCGTGGCGATGACGGTTTTGTTGTTCTCCACCGCCTCGCGTTCACAGGCACGCGCTTTGGTGATCTCCCTGCGCATACTGTCAAATGCCCAAGTAAACGCGCCAAAATAATTGGAGCGCGCATAATCCAGCGGTACATTAAAATCTCCCCGTGCAAGCCGTTGTGCAAAGCCCTGCATTTTTTCAAACGGACGAAGAATTGCCAGATACACATAGCCAAACACCGCAAACACAAACGCCAGCGCAAGTCCGCCCATAAGCAGCGTCCGGCTGCTGTTTTGAGCAGCCACATCCATCTGGCGAAGGCTTTCCTGCTGCTGACTTGCCTTTTGCGCCGCCAGCTCATACTCGCCGGTGCGAATCAACTGTTCAATTTCATTTGCGGCAATCACCTGTTCCGAACGGATTTCCTGTGGATTTTCCGTCCGGTCGGTAAGCAAAAAAAGAGCAGTGACCAAACAAATCACCGCCAAAAATACCGCCATCACACTGAATAATTTTCTTTTCATTCCGCAGCCTCCAACAAGTATCCGACTTTATATACGGTTTTGATCCACACCGGTTTTGCCGGATCGTCCTCCAGCTTTTCACGCAGCCAGCGGATATGTACGGTCAGCGTGGCGGGTTCCACCATGGAAAATGCCCCCCACACCTCCGAGAGCAGCTTTTCTTTTGCTACCGCCTTGTTTTTATGCGCGCAAAGTGCCGCCAACAAATCAAATTCCCGCAGGGAAAGCAAAACCGGCAGGTTATTCTTTGTCACCGTACGCGCCGTCATATTCACACATACATTCCCAAAGGACACAANNCAGTTCCTGCATGGAATACGGCTTGGGCAGATAGTCATCCCCGCCAATTTCAAACCCCGTAATTCGGTCGGTTTCGCTCGTTCGCGCACTGGCAAAAATCACCGGCACAGTAGAAGTCCGGCGAAGTTCCCGACACAACGAAAACCCTGTTTGGTCAGGCAGATTGATATCTAACAATATCAAATGAAAGGTCTGCATGGCAAGCAGGGTAAACGCATTTTCGCCATTACCGGCACAAGTGACTGTATATCCGTAGCTTTCCAGCATTTCGGTAATCACAAAAGATAAATCCTCATCATCATCAATCAGCAGAATCCGCTTTTTCAACAAACGCCCCTCCGGTTCTTGCTCTTTGCCT
>DBRO01000033.1:1308-6394 GCA_002306005.1 Ruminococcus sp. UBA1366
ATGCCACTGCTGCACTCATGAACACGAACTCCTTTATTATGGTTTAAATCGGAGTTTGTCGAGATGACAGTTAACTTCAACAAACTATAAGTTTAATTAACGTAATATAAGTGCCATCACTCCACAAATAATCAACGCAAAGAGTGCCCCCGCGATAGGCTTCATTATATTTTGATATGGTCTTTTTGCATTTTCTTCAATTTGCTTTATTTCGTCTAACTTCTTTCCTTCTGTAAATGCAACTATTTCTTTATATGTCTGAATATTATTGTTTTTCTTGATTTTTTCTGCTTCTATAGCAAAGAACATCGATATTCCCCATAACACAACAAATGGAATCAGTGCATAAATTCCAATATATTTAGCTAGTGGAATTACTAAAATAATTGCTGGAATCAAAAATGCCAACATCATTGCTCCGCAAAAATTCAATTTCTTTACTTCCTCTGTGTTAATTACTTCTTTCATCATTTTAACATCTCCTTTAATTAAATTATCAATGGTTGTTTCAAATATCTCGCTTAACAAAATAAGACTATTAATATCAGGATAACTTTTTTCGTTTTCCCAGTTAGAAATAGTTTGCCTAGAGACATATACTTTTTCTGCAAGTTCCTCTTGTGATAAAGATTTTTCATTTCTCTTTTGTTTAATGCTTTGTGCAAGCTCCATATTTTCGTTCCTCCTTTCTTTATAATCATATTTGAGATGTTGTTATTATTCTATCAAATTCTTTTGACATTACGATGCTTTTAGTGTTAAAGCTCTTTTACATCAGCCTAAATACTGAATTATCTATGGATAAGTTAATGAAGTTTTAGCATTATGATGAAGCAGACAAATTCTACTTTTGGGTATTCCGACAGTTCGAAGTTATCAGATTTATATCTACATGAGCCAATATATCATGTATATCTTGCAGTGCATTTTTTTAAATGATGATTAATGGAAATAGCCCCCATCGTTTTAATGTTTGCTGGAGAAGCTGGTGGAATAAATAATCCTTCTTCTATATTGGGATTTTCTATGTTTCCAAGATTCGTGACACTATATCCATTTCGATTTTTATATCCTAAAATGATCGAACCAACAATTTTTCCTTCCTTGCTTTCAAAGTTCACCATAGTAGAAATTGCTGCAGCATCAATCAACCGGACGCTCTGCGGCAAGAAATCCGTGGATTTGTTCCTGGTCCTCACAGCTTCTTCCTGTATAGCTGACTTGTGAAAAGCCCTGCATGGGACTTCCCGCCTTTCCTAATTTTTTTGTTCTCCAAATGGCGATTTTTCCGATAAATCCTCCGGCAGAAGGCACTGCCGTCCAAAACAGACCGAACGTGCATTGCAGGGATGCGAATGCGTGATCTGGGGAATGATTTTCATGCACTCGTCCCGCAGGGCAAAAAATTCCGCCATCTGAATTTCTTCCGAACCAATGCCGTAAAAACTCCGTACCGGTACAAGATTGACCCCTTGCGCGCCGCATTCCTTTGCCATCAGGCAAATATCCGTCAGTTCGCGGCTGTTTACGCCCCAAAAAACCAAACAATTCACACGCACAGCAATGCCCATAGAAGCTAAAAAGCTGATGCCTGCCATCTGATTTTGCAACAGGATATTGGCCGCTTCCTCCCCGCAGTAGGCATTCCCCATATAAGTAATACGTTCATAAATCAGCGCCCCCACTGCGGGTGTAACGGCAGGTACGGAAAATTCGCTTTCCAGATACTGCGCCGCCTTGCCTCCCTCATAACGATTCAGCACAAAGCTTGCCGTGGCATTTGCCGTATCCTGCAAATCCGCAATAGTTGTTTCCCCGTGGGCAACGTGGTTGCCGTCCGGCATTAAGGGCGCGTCAAATTTTTCAATTTCAAACAGCACATTCGCCGGCGCATCCATTTCCGCAAGCAAGTGCTTTAAGGCACGGACATCGCCCGGATTCGCCCAGCCCGTAAACAAATTGATTTTTTCGCTCGGCGTGGTCTTTTTCGCAAAATAGGTGATAATATCCCGCACGGCAACATCGTAGCCGGTAATCATGCTGCCGATAAAACTTGGCGTATGGATGGGAATCAAATGCACTTCCCTGCCGGGATATTTGGTGGGCAGCAAATTTTCGTTTAATTTTCTCACAACGCCGTCAATGTCGTCCCCGATGACCTCCGTAGAACAGGTGGAGATAATCAGAATCACTTTGACGTGCGGATAACGCATTAACAGCACATCAACGGCTTCCTCCACACGGTTGAGTGCGCCGAATACCGCGCCGTCCTCGTGCAGAGAGGTGGAGGCACGCTCAAAGCTTTCCTTAAAATGCTGGGAGAACAACAGCCGGACAAACATGACACAGCCCTGTCCGCCATGCACAATGCCAATGCAGTCTTTGATGCCGATACTGGCATACTGTGCGCCTGCAGGCTGGCAGGTAAAAATCGGATTGATAATGCCCGCGCGTTCTTTCAATTTTACTTCGCAGTTCAATAAAATTCTCCTTTCCGGTAACCAGATTTTTTAGTCGTCACATTTATCCATCAATACAACGGATCTTTCAGCTCCTGATTTAACGAACCGTGGATAGTCAAGAAGTCCATACGCTGACGCAGATTGTTCATCACAGCTTTAATATCCGCCGTGTTCGCTTCGTTCACCCACGGAAAAAGCTTGCGGTAATGATCCGCCAAATAGACAGCATCCACCCAATAACAGCGGTCTTCCGGGCTTTCCGCTGCGACTTCTTCGCCGCAAAGCAGCTGTGTGGTTTTGTCAAGAATATTTTGGTTCTGCCGTTCCCTGTCCCATGCGCGGGAATGAAACTGCCACAGGCATTTTTTCATAATAAAATTCAAGAACATTTCCGTACGTTCGTCCAATAATTTTTGCTCCATCCAATGTTCCTCCTCTCTTTGGCTATCCGGCGGACGTTTTTGCGCCGACCTGTGCAAACTCCGGATATTCTTTGCCATGGGCTGGGCAAGCACATCGTATTTTCCCGAATACTCCCGCAAGGTTTCCGATTTGCGAATTTCCTCGGGCAGGTTGACATCCGAAAGCGTACGCTGCGTTTCAAAGCCCTTGTTCATATCCATTTCATCCTTGCTGATATCCACCAGCGAAAGCTGATGAATCGGAGAAAAAATCGCATTGTAAATATCCCGCGCAAAGCGAACCCAGCCTTCCCAGCCCTTCCACGGGCCGTTGTGATAGGCGTGTGCATTGAGGTACGGCACACGAATTTTCTTTGCAACCTCGCCGGGACGCTTGCCGGTAAAAATGATATCCGGCTGAAGCATTTTCATCGCTTCCAGACCTTCCAGCTCATTCGGATCATCAATGGCAAGCGCGCCCTCCTCACAACGGGAAATGCCCTTTTCCATATCGCCCTGATGGCCGAATTTTGTGTA
The DNA here is from genome assembly GCA_002306005.1 of Ruminococcus sp. UBA1366. Lineage (GTDB taxonomy): Bacteria > Bacillota > Clostridia > Oscillospirales > Ruminococcaceae > UBA1366. The sequence continues at coordinate 4,709 of DBRO01000033.1, forward strand.
CACTGAAACCACGTCCACACCCAGTTCCTCATGAATAACATTCGCCCAATGCCACAGCTTGGAACCGCCCGGCCACAGGCAGACTTTCTTGCCGCGAAGACGTTCTTTATACCAATCCAGCTCCGGCTTCCAGCGAGCGCTTTCTTCCGCAATAATCGCCTCCGCACGGTCTTCAATTCCAAAAAACATCCCGATTTTTCGCAAAGAAGCCGCCATCAGCTCATGCCGAAACCATCAATATCCAGCCGCGGAATCCCATAGCGCACCCGCAGTTCGTTGCAGATATATTCCGCGGAACGGGCACATTCCAGCACGTTTAAATGCGCCAAATGCATGGAGCGCAATCCGTCATAGGTGCCGTTTCCGGTGAAGGTGGACAGCACCTGTATGCCCATGCGCTTAAAAAAGTCCTGCATGACTTCCTGGTCGCCTTGAATGTTGTATTCACCCACATAGTTAATCACATAATCACTGGTGATTTCCTCCTCATGTGTGCCGACTTTCTGGTTAATCCACGCAATGTTAATCTTGTGGTGTCCGCCGGACTGGCTTGGCCCGCCAAATCCGGGCGAATTGCAAACGAAAATATCCACATCGGGCATTTCTTCCATCATTTCATCGGCAATGGCGTTGATGTCGTCCCCAATCAGCGCGGAGGCGCAGGTTTGATAAATTGTCATGCGTTTAATGCCCGGAAATGCCTTGAACGCCTCGCGGATATTATCTTTGAGCAGACGCTCCGCGCCGAACACCACATGCTTTCCCTTCATATCCGAAGCATACGTATATTTGAGCTGGAAATTGTCGTTGTCGCTCAGATAGCGTTTGGTCTGCCATGTATCGTACGTACAGCCCACCGGTCCGTGGCTGAGGTGAATGACATCCTTCATAGGCGTGCCAATTACGTGCTTTGCGCCGTAATAAGCACAGCCGCGCTCGGAAATTGTTCCCGGGATGGTGTTTAAATATCCCAGCGGCAGGGCATCGGCAAGAGTTTCGCCCGCGCCCTTAATGACTGCATGTTTGCCTCGTTCCGGAATACATTCACTACATTGAAATAAATGATATGGCATAAATTTTCCTCCTTCTTCTCCGCTACAAGAGTGCCGCGTCGCCTTCCTCGTCGGTGCGGACGCGCAGTGCCTCCTCCACATGACTGATAAAAATTTTTCCGTCGCCGATTTCTCCGGTGCAGTTCACGGATACGATGGCTTCCACCACCGCATCGGCTTTGTCATCGTATTCCACAACGGTTTTCTTGTTGAATTCCGCTTTCTGTACAATGTTGTCACGGGGGACAAAGTGAATCATCTGCGTGCCGATTGCTGAGGTAAATTCATCCAAGAATTCTTGCTCCTTGTCAACCTTCCGGCTGTTGCAAATGATGCCGCCCAAACGTACACCGCTCTGCTTTGCGTATTTAAGCAAGCCCTTGCAAATGTTATTTGCGGCGTAGATTGCCATCATTTCGCCGGATGCAACGATATAAACCTCTTGCGCTTTTCCGTCGCGAATGGGCATTGCAAAACCGCCGCAAACAACGTCGCCCAGTACATCAAAGAACACAAAGTCCAAATCGTCTGTGTAAGCACCGTTGGTTTCCATCAAGTCGATGGCGGTGATAACACCGCGGCCCGCACAGCCAACGCCCGGTTCCGGTCCGCCGGACTCCACACAGCGAATATC
>DBRO01000033.1:6402-9133 GCA_002306005.1 Ruminococcus sp. UBA1366
TCCATCAGGGTTTCCTGCGGCTTGCCGCCGAGAATCAGGCGGGTAGAGTCCGCTTTGGGGTCACAGCCGTGAATGAATACCTTTTTGTCATAAAAATGCGCCATTGCCGCTGCGGTATTCTGCTGGGTGATGGATTTTCCGATTCCGCCCTTGCCGTAAAATGCAATTTTTCTCATGATACATCCTCCGTTTCGTTTCACTAATTGTGCAGTTGATGAAAAATATGAGCCAAAGAGAATTGGCCGAGAATGTATGTACGGAAAAATATGTGTATCTGATTGAAAAAGAAAAGCACGTCCCCTCTACAGATATTTTATTTGCATTCAGCCATAAAATGAATGTGGATATTTTTTCGTTTTATCCCTATCTGGATTGTGCTGCTCCAGTTGCTATGCAGGAGTATTTTGCACAATTTGATTTTTACAGAAGAAAAATGGACTATATCAGCCTTTGGGAATTACCTCAGAAAAATTCCAATCTAGCTGATTTTCAAGTCTCCCCCTGGTGCTATGAGCTTGTGATCAATCAGTTGTCCTATGAGCTTTTTATTAACAACAACACCAAAAGTGTGATCGAGAAAGCAACTGCAGTTCTGCAAGAAGCCGATGCGAAAAAAATCTATTGTGAACCCCTTTCCGGCATTGGCGTTTTATTATCCTCCGCCTTCCAAATGTGCGGGGAATTAGAAAATGCCAAAGAAGTGACTTTCAAAGCTTATCAACTTGTCAAAGACAAGAAGGGACAAAAATCCTGCAAATTATGGATCAAATCCGTATACTTAAATTTGATGACACTCGCCTATTATTTAGGCGAGTATGAAAATGCCATTGCGTACGGAAATGAACTGGTGTATTACCAAAACGAATTTGATGCTTATGAGCGTGCGCATTTTACTTATTGTTATCTGGCATTTAATTATTCCCGTCTCGGGAAAGAATCAGAGGCACTCCAGTGGTTTACCAAAGGGCTTCATTTCATTATGGCGCAAGATCGGATCATTGATACTTTTTATATCCGGAGTTTTCCGGAGTTTGATCAACTGCTCCATCACAAAAAAATGGATTCCAGTTTCGCGAATTATTTTGAAACGACTGCTAAGCACACAGACTAATCCAAGATTGCAATCCGCTTTCCACAAAATATTCTACCTTGCCTTTTTGGAAAAAACATACCGATCAATATTTCATCTTTGTATAAATATTTGAAATTTACAAGGGGCGCGTCCATGAATCATTCCCGAAAAAATAGAACAGCAGAAAAAATTCAATGCTTCTCATTCCGACTTTCTGTTTCTAGCATCGCAACTCCGGATTACAAGCATTTCGCCGCCTGTTTTAATTTTACAGGCAGAGAAATGCTTTATGTCATTTTAAGGACATTACACCTGCAATTTTTTAAAAAACCGGAACTATAGTTCTATTTACTTTTCCATCTTTGTTATGTACAATATGAGTATACATTTTTCAACATATTTCGAAATCAACGCAATTACCGATTAAAATATTGATATATGAAACAAATGAAAAGATACTATGCGTGAGTATCTTCCATTGACCAAGTTACCTTGGGATTGAATCAGATCTCTGCGGTTGTACAGACGAATTCCGCAACGAGCGAACAATCCGCAGCGGCAAGCGAAGAGCTTTCCGCAAAGCCCTTTTTAATAGGAATTTCACGACATCCAAAGGAACGAGCTTTTTATACGGAACAGGGATTGTCCGTATCGTTCCATGCAGTAAAAACAGGAGGTTTGACGCTGATGTCCAGAAAGACGATTGACAAACTCGCAAATTCTTTTTTTCTTCCCTTTGCTTTTATTGTGATCTATGCTTTTTGCGGTGCTTTGCTTAGTTTGGTATCTAGAAAAGAAACCGTTTCCATTGCAGGCGGTTATCAAATAAGCGCCACTGCCTTTAACGGGATCATTTCGCAGTTTCAGTTTGTGAGCTTGATTGCGCTATGCTATTTTTCAAAATGGAAAAATCGATACAAAGTAGCTTACATTTTATGTATTATCTCCTTGATTTCTACCCTCGTTGCGGTGTTTTTAAAGAATATTGCTGAGGCATTGCCGGGCGTTTCTTTTGCTTTTACTTACATTATCATTGTTACATTTCTGCGTATGTACAATAACAACGATGAAATTTATGTTGCAGAACTGCAAGCCAAGCAAAAACAGTTGGAAGAAATTGCGTATCACGATACCCTCACCGGGCTGCCAAACCGAAAAATGATTGTAGAACAGCTTAATGAAATGATTCAGCGTGCCGAAAAAGAGCATTTGTATTTTTCCGTAGTCTTTATTGATCTAGATAATTTTAAGCAAATTAACGATATTTATGGTCATGATGTCGGTGATAAATACTTAATTACCGTTGCTAAAACCTTGCAAAAATACTGCAATGATCTGGATTTTGTCGGTCGCCTAGGCGGAGATGAATTTGTACTGATCATTCAAAGAAATTTATCAGAAAACAAAATCTATAAATATGTAAATGAATTGCGCAAACTGCTGTCCGATGAGGTTACCATCAACGATTGTCGTTCAACCTCCAGCGCAAGCTTTGGTATTACGTCCTTTCCGCATGACGGCAGAGATGCAATGGAACTTCTAAAATATGCAGATACAGCCATGTATAATGCCAAGGATCAAGGCAAAAACGCAATCAGCTTTTTTAATCAGGAACTCTATCAGTGCTTAATGCGAAAATTAGAATTTGAACGCAATTTA
>DBRO01000003.1:0-5406 GCA_002306005.1 Ruminococcus sp. UBA1366
TGTTCTCCGGCGATTGATATTGAATTTGACATGGCAGATGAGCTGATTGATTTTAAGGACGAAAGCTATGACGTGATTACCGTGGAACTGAAAACCCATGACGACGGCTTTCATTTTGCGCAGAACGGGCATTTTTTAAAGCTGCCCGTCCTGCTGCGCGCCCAGCAGCCGGAGGTGCTGCGCACAGCACTGCTGTATTACAACGGCAGGGCGCTGCTGGACAGCAATTCGCCGGTGGAGCGCGAGGCGCTGGACGAACTGGCGGAGGAATTCGGTGCGATTGTGTACTAACGAGGGAATCAACATGGATGACAAAATGCTGATGGCAAAGGTGAATGCCGCCTGTAAGGGCGGTTTACTGGCGGTGGGGTATCTGGTGTTTTTCAGCTTGCTGTTTGCCGTGCCGGATATTTATTACCAAAACCACGGCAGTGCTTTGGATGTCTGGGGTTCTGTTTGGGCTATTTTAATCATTGTGTTTGGCTTGGCATATCCGTGGCTGGAAAAGCGTTTGTGCAAAACACAGCGTTTGCGGTTTTCGGCGGCGTTTTTCCTGACGGGCGCGTTCCTTCTGTTTGGAGTGTGGCTGTTCTTTTTTTCAACTTCGGCATTTGACCGCTTTTATGATGCCTTTTATTTGCCGCAAGAACCGTCTGATTCGATGTTTGGAAACTGGTTTGCGGGGTTGCAGTATGTGGGTGCATGGATTGGTATGGCGTTTCTGCTTGCTTGCACGCTGGTGTTCCGGCTTTTGGTGCTGGCGGCGGTTGCAATCTACCACAAAAAGAAAATGCGCGGGTAACGAACCCACGCATTTTATTATTTTCCTCTTGCCGCGATGATATCCACCATCTCGCCGACATTTTTCATGCCGGATACCTCGCCCATTTTAAAGCGCATTTTAAATTCCGATTCCACCGCGCCGATGAGATTGATATGCTCTAGGCTATCCCAGTCGTCAATATCATCCGCGGTTGTTTTGTCGTTTACACGAATGCTCTCGTCGTCGAACACGTCCTGAAACACCTCGTTGAGGCGGGTGTAGATTTCCTGTTTGTCCATGAAAAATCCTCCTATTCTGTTTTGGGGTTAATCTGCATTACCGTGCATTGTTTCTGATAATTTTCCAGCGAAAGCCGCCATATGGAATCACCGTTTTCGGCTTCTGATACGAGTTCAAAACCAAAATCTGCGTACAGCCGGCTGACCATGGCATTCTTTTTGGTTTTATAATAATACCCGTATAATTCCGTAACCCCGCGGGCTTGCGCTTGAGCGACCAGTGTGTCGAGCATGGCATATTCCATTTCGCGCTTGAGTACCCGACAGCTCATCAGCCACAGGACAATTTCCGCCGTGCGTGGTTCGTCCGCACGAATTTGGGCAATGACAACGGAAACAATGCCGTTGTCGCCGAATTTGTCCGTAAGCTTGCCGTACAGCCGGATTGCCCGCGAATCCTGCGCGCAGGATTCCATTTCCGCTTGCGTGTAACGCTTGGTTGTTAGGTTGAACTGGTTGCTCTTGTTCGTCAGTTGGGTAATCCGCGAAAGATACACAGGCTCAAAATCGCGGATTTCTGCCCGCATATCCAAACTGAGCAGGTAGTCTTTGTAATTTTCAAAACTGCGGGAGGCTTGCTTTCTCTGTGCGTTTTGCAGATACATCTGCGTGCGGCTCAGATCGTCCGCGGAAAGAGAAGTAACCTCAAAATAGCCGCAGCGGTCAATGCTTTGAATATAATCCTCCGGCGCGGGAGCAAGTTCCACCACAGCGGCAGGAATTTGCGAACGGACAATTTCGCGCTCGGCGGGGTTGTCGTCCACAAACACAATGCTCTCCGGCAAAATTTCCAGCTCGGCGGCAATCTGTTCAATGTTGCGGTCCTTGCTGTCCCAATTTGCCTTAATGTTCACAAAATCCGCCGGACGTAAAACACCGGCAGGGTGATTCAATCCCGCAAGGGCGTTTTCCTCCTCGTTTTTGGAGCATACGGTTAGCAGAACGCCAATGTCCTTGTAGGATTTGAGATAGTTCTGAAAAGCAAGATAAGCCTCTCCGGAGGCAGTTTCTTCGCCGATTTCCAGCCCTTCCGGTCCATCATCGCCCACAACGCCGCCCCAGAGGGTGTTGTCCAAATCCAGCGCAAGGGCTTTTTTGTTTCTGCCCAGCGCGGACTTTATGATGTTCGCCAGATTTTGTGCCAGCACAGGAACTGCCGGCAATGCCATAGCGTATTTGTATAAATACCACGCTTGCGGTTCTGCCCATTGTTCCAGCCCGTAGCTGGCGGAAAGCCAGTTGATATCCTGTATCAGAAAATTCTTGTGGGTTTGTGCGTACTCGTAGAATTTCAGGTTCATGCGCGTTACAAAATTCACCGTGCCGTGAACATCGCTTGCTTCCAGATTGCCAAGCAGGCGGTAGTTTGGCAGTTCAAAATTGTTTTGAATAATCGTACAGCCAAAGTCCTGCGCGAGCTTTTCCCACATGGCAGTGAAGTGCGCAAAGCGTTCTTCCAGCAGGTTGTTAATTTCTTGCGCGGACATCTTGACGCTGAGATTTGCACCCAAATTGCGGTAGGTGGTGTGGATATAAATGATATCCGGTGCAAAGGCTTTCAGTTCTTCGTTGCCGAACATCGCGTCCTGCCAGTAGCGGGCGTATTCGGATTGCCAGAATTCCGCACCGATGCCGTTATCCAGCAGGAATAGTTCCAGCATATTGACAATATCGTTTGTGGTGGAACCGCCCAGCACGGCGATTTTTTTTGTCACGGCAGGCGGATTTTCCAGCAGGAGCTGCTTTTTTATTGCCTTGCGCTTTTTCATTAGGTAAGCCCCGTCAAAGGGGTAAGCAAGTGTTTGCACGGCCTTGTCCTTTCGTGTTACTGCACCCGGTTGTTTTCAATATAGTTGATTTTATCGCTGGTGTTAGAGAACATACTCATGGCAAAGAGCACGTCCGTTGCACCCACGTCCTTGCAGAAATCAATCGCGTTCACATCAAAATAACGGATATCGCAGACATAAATTTTGGAGAACGAACCCGTCAGGAACGGCACCAGCGCATTGCCAAAGCTGTCCTTAAAGATCACCAGTACGCGGTTGTTGTCTACATTTGTGTCAATTTCCGCAATTTCCTCGTCCTTGCCCAAAAACGAGCTGTACAGATTGATTTTCTCGGAGGCATAGAAGAACAGCTGGCTTTCCACACCGTTTGTGAAGTCCGTATCGTAGTATTTTACATCCAAATCATCGTTGTTGGCAGGCTTGTAGTAAATGAAATCCTCCGGATTGTTTTTCAGTTCAATTTCGCCGCTGAATCCGTATAACGTACCAACGAAATCATTCTCCACAACTTTTTCGTAGGTAGAAAGCGCTGCAAAATCCACACCGGCATCTTGGGCGAATACCTGCGCGGCATAGTATGCGCCGATGGGCTGCCAGTGGTGGTCGGTGCGGGAATAAATCTTTTCGTCGGTGTGCGCATCCAGCGCGGAGTAGGCATCAATATCAATCACGTCTTTGAGATAACTGCGAATGTTGTTGATATTATCAATTTGGCTGCCGTATTCATCCTTGTATTTTTCCGGCAGGTAGAAAGCAGATGCCGTGGGAATACACATATTATAGACATTCACATACTGTCCGAGGTCTTCTTTGTAGTTGTTCACAAACTCCGCGTATTTTTCGCCGTGGCTGAAGCTGCCGCCATAAAGCTCCAGTGCACGGATATTTGCGCCGCTGCCAATGACCATAATGCCGTTTTCCAGTTTGCCATCGTCATTTTCCACAGGCAGCGTGGTTGCAGGCGTAGTTTTACTGGTTTCATTGTTGGAAGAAGAATCGTTGCTGGAATCTTCGGTGGTTGCCGGTGTTCCGGTGAAGGCAGTGGCTTTTGTTATAGTTGCTTCTCCGGTGAATTCTTCTTTTTTCACATTTCCATAGGTGCCTTTAATGGTAACACCGCCGGAAATGCCATATAGTTTTTTGAAGGAGTTCGCCCAGCTTTTTATGGTTTCGCGGGAGGGAACGGTATCATTATAGTATTCGCTTACGCCCGCGGTAAATTCGCCGTTCAGGAGCGCGGAAATTGAAAATTTCGGGAACTTTGCAAGGTCGCGGTTTTCGCTTTCGGAAAATCCGGAGGAGCGCTTCAAAAACAGCATGGAAAGCACGATTGCTGCAACAAGCACTGCCATAACAGCAACATTGATAAAAGCAAATTTCAAATCGGTAAGGTCTGCGGATTCTTCCGTTAAATATTTTTCTGAGAAGGTTTTCTTTTTTGGTTTTGGCTTTGGAATGCTGATTTCCATACGGTTTGGCAGCGCTTTTGCGCTGGGGCGGACTTTCACCGGAATGGATTTTTCTGCCGAGAGGGGTTCATTGATAAACCATACTTCCTCCGATGCGGGAACACCGGATTCCGGTTCAGTAGGCGATTTCTCCGCAGGAATAGCGGAGATCACACGAACTTCTTCCGGAACAGGAACAGTTGACTTCGACTGCTTTGGTGCGGTAGGTTCAGTTGGTTTTTCCTCATGAATAATACGGATAGCACGAACCTCCACATCCTTTGCGGGACGGCGGGTGCTTTGCTTTTGTCCGCTCAGCGGAGAATGATTCCGCAGATCCTTTCTGTTGCCATTTCTTCTTTCCATGTTCTAGGTTCTCCTGTTCTGTTTTTCTAAAATCTGGCGTACAGGAACGGTGCGGAGGTGGAGTTTGCCATCAGCACCGCTGCAATCAGCAAAATTACCACATTGAGGACGATGCCGGCGGTTTTGACCGTAACGGCGCCGGACGAAAATTTTGCCGAAATTTTTTGAATCAGCACGCCCAATGGGAACGTGCAAGCAATCGCAGCCAGAATCAACCAAATGTTGTTTAAAAATACGGTTTTTGTGATTTCGTCAATCAAGCCGTTTCCGGTTGCACCGACCAGAGATTTGAAAAACACACCCAGTCGGGGCAGGCTTTCAAAATAGAAAATACCAAAGCCAAGAACGATCACGACTTTACTGTAAAGGTGCGTAAGTACGGCAGGCCATTTTTTCATGCGTTTTTTACCGATCTTCATTTCAAGTAGGATGAACAACCCGTAGTACAATCCCCAGAAAATGAAGTTCCAGCTTGCACCATGCCATAAGCCGGTGGAGAACCACACAATGAACAAGCTAACATAGGGAAGGCGTTTGCCGAACAACGGTATGTAAAGCAGGTAATCTCGGAAAAACGAGCCGAGGGAAATATGCCATCTCTGCCAGAATTCTGTGATATTTCGGCAGATAAACGGATAGCGGAAGTTCTCGTCAAAGTGAAAACCGAACAACCGTCCGATGCCGATTGCAATATCCGAGTAGCCGGAAAAATCAAAGTAAATCCACAGCGAAACCATGAT
>DBRO01000003.1:5437-6554 GCA_002306005.1 Ruminococcus sp. UBA1366
TTGCCAAGGCCTAAAATAATCCGCGTAATACCGGAATTAATATCATTGAGAGCCACGGTGCGGGTGCGAATTTCATTCTGAATCGTTTCGTAGCGGACAATCGGTCCGGCGGTGATTTTCGCAAACAGGGAGAGATACATCAGGAAATAAAAATAATTGCGTTCCGGTTTGATTTTCTCCCAGTAGCAGTCCAGATTGTAAGAAATTGCTGAAAAGGAGAAAAAGCTCAGTCCCAGCGGTGCGATAAGATTCGGTACGTTCAAGTGAAGTCCAAACAGCGCGTTGAGGTTTTCAGTAAAAAAGCCGGTGTACTTATAAACCAAAAGCGACCCGATATTGAACAGAATCGCGATGGCAATCGCCCACTTGCCCTTGATATCTTCACGGAATTTGTACGCAAACATACCGGTGAAAAAGTTTACAAGTGCGCAAATAGGCAACAAAAACACCGCCCAGAAAACATCTCCCCAGGCGTAAAACAGTAACGAAAATACAATTAAGACGGCGTTGCGGAAGGCTGGCTTTTTTGTAAGATAATAAAAGCCCAAGCACAAGGGCAGAAACAGGAAATAGAAAAACAAATCGGAAAACTGCACCGAAATTTCTCCTTCTTTTTTTAACTTCTTTTTTTCTTTTCATACGAGCATTTTGCAGAAAATGGGGCAAGTTACGGACGGGTAAAATCTCTTGCGGAACTTTCTGCAGGGAGTCGTATTTTTCTACACAAATTTATTATAACGCACCGCAATTATATAGTCAATATACAAATGCGAAAAAACCCAATTTGTAATAATTGCAAAGAAAAACGCCACTCGAAAGTGACGTTTTGTTTTCGCTATTTTAAAGCTTGTGCAAACTGTTTTCCGGTTTCGCGGATTTCATCTAAGTCCGCGTCCGTAGGTTTAAACACCACGCGTTTTGCTTCTGCAAAAGGCTTTAATCCAATGCCATCGGCGCGGGCGGTGAGATTTTTACAACCCTCTCCACTCCAGCCGTACGAGCCAAAGAAAAATACCGGCTTGCCCTTGTTGGAAATCGGGTCAATCATGGAAAGCACATCCCATGCGGGGCGGACGGCATCCCGGTTAATTGTTGGTGAACCAATCGCATATCCCGC
>DBRO01000003.1:6569-6975 GCA_002306005.1 Ruminococcus sp. UBA1366
CGCCCTCGGCAAAAGCCTCGGCAAGCATGCGGGTAAACCCATACGCAGAAATATAAAACACCGTAACTGTGCCCGCAACCGTGCCGGTGGATGCCCATTCACGGTACAATGCCATGTTTTCCTTCCAGCGGTTTTTCAGCACGGGGCCATGGCTGGTGCAAACCGTATCAAAGCGTAGTGCCTCCAGCTTGTCCAGTCCGGCAAGCACGAATTTCTTGAACGGGCCCATGATGGCATTAAAATAATTCCGGAACGCCGAATCATACGCATCGGGGTAGGAAATTAAATCATCGGTAATAGCTGGCTCACAGTAATGCGCACCCAAAAAGTCACAGGTAAAGACCGTGTTCAGGCTTTCGCAGTAGGTGAACATGGTGTCCGGCCAATGAAGATTGGGTGCGGAGAT
>DBRO01000003.1:7066-15254 GCA_002306005.1 Ruminococcus sp. UBA1366
TGATTGAAAATCATGTAGTCAATCTTTGAGAGCGGCAGGATTTCTTCCACGCTTTCTTTATAAAGCTCCCAGAAATGATGATGACAGGTTTCAATCAGCGCGGTTTTTTCGCCTGTAAGCAAATAGGCGTTGTAGGAAGTGCCGTATTCGGTTTTCATGATGATATCGAATACGCGCATATTGGGGTTCAGTGTTCCGACATAATACAGGTTTTCTTTTATTTTTTTCATATTCATCCGACCTTTCTGTAATTTTTGTCCGAAAAGCAAAGAGCATTTGACTGTGGCGATCAAGCGCACAAACAAATGCTCTCATTTTTTTGACTGCGTCAGACCTTCATCGTACCCGCGCAAGCAGGGGGATTCTCGATGCGGATTAGTCCTCAATCTTGGTGAAAGCATCCTTGGACGCGCCGCACATCGGACAAACCCAATCATCCGGAATATCCTCAAACTTTGTGCCGGGGGCAATGCCGCCATCAGGATCGCCGACTGCTTCGTCGTAAACCCAACCGCAAACGCATTCATATTTTGCCATAGAAAAGACCTCCTTTATATTTTAATTTTAGATTTTACATTATGCCATAAATTATCACAAACTTGAGATTTTTGGCAATACATCGCGTCAAGCAGAATTCAGTCTAACAGAAAATCTCTGTTTGCAGACCTGTTCTGCAAACATTATACCATGGGTAATCATACTTGTCAAGTAGAGAATCTCACAAACGAACGGAAAACTTTTTTGGTGTATTCGTAGAAAACAAGAAAAAGAATCCTGCAGTATTGGCATTTGAATATTTCACTTTGCACTTGTGAAAATTACTGATTTCGACAGATTGTTTATGCAGCAGAGTCGCTTTTGAAACTTTACAAATGGCTACTTGCAAAAGTGATAAAAACTGTGGAACTTTTCGCTTGACTTTGTAAAAAAAATCATGTATAATAAAAAGTAAATCTATATCGGGAGATGATGGGTATGACAAGATCGGCACGGGAGCTGCTGAATAAGCAGTTTGCGGAAAGTAACACAATAGATGTTTCCTATTTTGATAAATACAATGTTAAGCGGGGACTGAGAAACGCCGATGGCACCGGCGTGATGGCGGGTGTGACCAATATCTGCAGCGTGCATGGTTACATTGTGGACGATGGGGAAAAGAAACCCGTTCCCGGTGAGCTGATTTACAGAGGCTATAACCTAAAGGATTTAATTCACAATGTGATTTTAGAAAATCGTTTTGGCTATGAGGAAATTGCATATCTGTTGCTGTTTGGGGATTTGCCGAACGAGAATCAATTGGATGACTTCAAAAGCATTTTGGCGGAAAACCGGGAACTGCCGGCAACTTTTTTTGAGGATATTATCTTAAAAGCGCCGTCTCGGAATATTATGAACGAGCTTTCCCGCAGTATTTTGGCGCTGTATGCGTTCGATGATTATCCGGACAGCACGATGCCGGAGCATGAAATGGCAACTGCGGTTTCGATTATTGCAAAAATGCCAACGATTATGGTTTCTGCGTATCAGGTAAAAAAGCGTCATTTTGACGGCGAGAGTATGTTTATGCACCCGATTATTCCCACGCATTCTACGGCGGAATCCATTCTTTCCACCATCCGGCACGATCGGCAGTTTACTGAGGAAGAAGCAAAGCTGCTGGACATCATGCTGATGCTCCATGCCGAGCACGGCGGCGGAAATAACTCCACCTTTTCCTGCCGGGTGTTGACCTCTTCCGGCACGGATCCGTATTCCGCCTATGCCGCGGCAATCGGTTCGCTGAAAGGTCCCAAGCACGGCGGTGCGAATATCAAGGTTATGCAGATGCTTGACAATATGAAAGCGAATATTAAGAATTGGGAAAGCGACGGCGAGGTTGCCGATTACTTACGCAAAATTCTGCGGCGCGAGGCCAATGATGGTTCCGGATTGATTTATGGCATGGGACACGCGGTGTATACCATGAGTGATCCGCGGGCGGTGATTTTGAAGGAAAACGCCCATGGACTTGCAAAGGGTACGAATTATGAAGCGGAGTTTGCCCTGCTGGAAAAAGTAGAAAAGATGACGCCGGAATTGTTCGCCGAACATAAGGGCGATACAAAAATGGTCTGTGCAAATGTGGATATGTATTCCGGATTGGTTTACCGGATGCTTGGCATTCCGGATGACTTGTTTACGCCGTTGTTTGCGGTTTCGCGCATGGCAGGCTGGTGTGCGCATCGGTTTGAGGAAATCGTCACGGGCAAGCGCATTATGCGCCCGGCATATAAATCTGTGTTTGGGGAGCGCCAGTATACGCCGCTTGCGCAAAGATAGTCCGGGGATTTTTTTGAAATACAGAAAAATCTGAAAAAACGCTTTTCAATAAGAAATAGATATGGTATAATAGAATCGGCTGTACAAGAACTTTTGTGCGGACGGTTCTGTTTTTATGTTATAAGGAGGCGAGCGGGTTTGGTGAAGCGATTGTTACAGGCAGGGTTGCTTGCCGGACTGTGCCTTTCCATGACGGGCTGTTCGCTTTGGAATATGAGCGTGGAAGGGTTGATTTCTGCACCAAAACTCAGCGAGGAGCAGACAAAAATTCACGAGAGCCTGATTAAACGCACTGGAAAAAATATTACACTGAAATACCCGCAAAATGGCGAGTATCGTTCGGCATTTGTGATTACCGATCTGGATGGGGATGGTTCCAACGAGGCAATGGCGTTTTACGAGAACACCAGTGTTGACTCGAACGGCGATGGCATTCGGCTGAATGTGCTGGATCAGGACAGCAAAGGGGATTGGACCTCCGTTTTTGATGCAGCGGGCGATGGTACGGATGTGGATCAGGTGCTGGTTTCTAAGCTGGGATCGGACGACACCCTAAGCGTGCTTGTGGGCTATAAAACCATTAATATTGAAGAAAAAACGTTGGATGTTTATCGGTATGAGGATCAGAAACTGAATTTAATTACGACGGAAACCTATTCTGTGCTGGACACGATGGACATTAATAACGACGGCTATAATGAAATTTTTGCAATCCAGCAGGATAGTGAAACGGCCTCTAGTCAAGCATTTTTACTGCGGATGAAGGACGGTGCGCTTACCAAGGAAAGCAGCATGAAAATGGCTTCCGGTTCTTCCACGTATGTGAGCTATCAAAAAGGAAAGGTCACGGCATCTCGGCGAGGAGTTTTTGTGGATTCGCTGAATGCGGACGGTATGCTGCAAACGGAAATCGTGTTTTACCGGTATGGCACCTTGCAGAATCCCATGGCGCAGCTGCCGGATTTACTGCTTACGGCAACGGTGCGGCAGCCGGGGTATTACAGCACGGATATCGACGGCGATGGCATTGTGGAAATCCCCGTCACGAGCATAATGCGTGGCTATGAGCAGGCGGAGGCAACCGATGTGTTGTATGAAACAACATGGTACTGCTATGAAGATTTCTATCAGCTGAAAAAGAAATACATTGGATATTATTCGGTTTCCTCTGGATATGCGATGATGTTCCCCAGCCGGTGGCAGTCGCTGGTTATGGTGAAAAAGGATACGACTACGGGTGAATTGGTGTTCTATAAGTACGAGGGCAATCTGGAAGACAGCACGACCGAACTGATGCGGATTGTGGTTTCGCCAAAAAGTGAAACAGCAGACTATGAATACGATGGCTATGAGCTGATCACCTCACAAGGACAGCTGGATTATTTGGTAAAACGCAAGCCCGGACAGCTGGAATCTTTGGTGCTGACGCTGGACGAAGTGCGGAATAATTTTTATGTGATTTGATTGCCGGAGACGGCGGACGATAGGATAAATTTCAAGAAAGGAAATCGGAAAGTATGAGACGTGTGCTTGTATGCGAGGATGAGGATTCCATTCGCGAATTTGTGGTGTTGAATTTGATCCGTAGCGGATATGAGGTCGTGGATGTCAATTGCGGCGAGGAGGCATTGCGCGTTTTTGAGGAATCGGACGGCAATTTTGACGTGGCTTTGCTGGATATTATGATGCCCGGTATTGATGGCTTTACAGTCTGCAAAAAAATTCGTGAAAAGAACAAAACGATCGGGATCATCATGCTCAGCGCAAAATCACAGGAAATGGACAAGGTAAGTTCTTTGATGATCGGTGCGGACGATTATATCACAAAGCCGTTTTCTATTTCGGAACTGATTGCCCGTGTGGACGCAATTTGCCGCCGGGTGAGCATGGTGCAGACCAAAACAGAAACGTCGCCGGTGATTCATTCCGGACCGTTTACGCTGAATTTGAAAAGCCGCACGGTGGATAAGAATAACGTACAGATTGAACTGACACAGGTGGAATATCAGATTATGGAATATTTTCTCAAAAATCAAAACACCGCGCTGGATCGCACGAGTATTTTGAATCATATCTGGGGCGAGAGCTATTACGGCGATGATAAAATTGTGGACGTGAATATCCGCCGAATCCGTATGAAAATCGAGGAAGAACCCTCTAATCCGCAGTATATTATCACCATCTGGGGATATGGATATAAATGGAATATGCCGGGGTAGTCCGGCGGCACGGCAGGAAGATTTGAAGTTCATTTAAGGGAGCGTTGTCCTTTTGGCAGCAAAAAAGCATGCAAAATTGAAAAAGGGCTTTATCCGTAACAGCATTACCCGGCACTGGCTGATTAACAGCATGGGTGTTGTCGTGTGCATTCTTTTGCTGATTGAAATGCTCTTAATTTATGCAGTGCATAACTATTATTATAATACCGCGGAGCAGTATTTAAATAGCAAGATGAATGTGCTTTCCGGTGCAATCACCAAATATGCCAGCAGTGCTTCGGCGAATTACAGTGCAGAGGTTCGCTCAATTGTGGAAGATTATGACGAAAANNTTCTCACCGGCTGCAAATGAAGTGCCGGCAGACTTTACACTGGCAAAAGAAAACGAGGACGGCAAGGCGGCACAGACTTACGAATTGGCAACCGGCGAAAAAGTCATGGCAATGACCGTGATGCTGCCTTCTTCCGGCAGCGAATATGCCGCGCTGCGCATGATGGTTTCGATTGATTTGATCGATGCGCAAATCCGGTTTGTCGCGCTGGTGATTTCCGTAATTGTGCTGGCGATTATCCTGATGATGCTGTTTTCGGGATTGTATTTTATCAAATCCATTGTGCGGCCAGTGCGGGAAATCGGCGCAGTTGCCCGAAAATTCGCCAAAGGGGATTTTTCTCAGCGGATTGAAAAACGTACGGATGATGAGTTGGGACAGCTTTGCGAGAGCATTAACTTTATGGCAAATGAGCTTTCCAACGCGGAAAAGCTGAAAAACGACTTTATCTCTTCGGTGTCGCATGAGCTGCGTACGCCGCTGACGGCAATTAAGGGCTGGAGCGAAACCATGGCAACCATGAATGATCCGGAAACGGTCGCGAAGGGCATGCGCGTGATTACCAGCGAAACCGAGCGCCTTTCGCAAATGGTGGAGGAACTGCTGGACTTCTCCCGTATCCAAAACGGCAGGCTCACGCTTTCGATGGACAAGATTGATATTTTAGCGGAACTGGGCGAAACGGTGCTGATTTATCAGGAGCGTGCGCGTGCGCTGGGGATTACACTAAATTATTATGAGCCGGAAATGCTGCCCTTTGTGATGGGCGACAAGAATCGCCTAAAGCAGGTGTTCATTAATATTGTGGACAATGCGATTAAGTATTCCGATACGGGCGGGGTGGTTTCCATCGAAGCCTTTGAGGAAGCAGGTGATATCTGCATTACGGTTTCTGATACGGGCATTGGCATTGCGGAAGAAGACCTGCCCAAGGTGAAGAACCGCTTTTATAAAGCAAACCATACCCGGCGCGGTTCTGGCATTGGGCTGGCGGTTGCCGATGAAATTATTCAACGGCATGGCGGCACACTGACTTTGGATAGCCGGCAGGGCGTGGGAACCACTGTCATGATTACGATTCCGTACATTCAGACGGAGAAAAAGCCCGAACCCAAAAAGACGGACGACCATATTAGTGTTGAGATTATTTCCAGCGAACCGGAAAGGAAAGAAACGAATGAAGAATAAAAACAGCGCAAAGTCGTGCTTTAAGTCGAAAATTGGCGGACAAGCGCTGATTGAAGGCGTGATGATGCGTGGCGCGGACACCGCCGCAATGGCGTGCAGGCTCAATGACGGAACGATTGATTTAGAGCAATGGTCGGTAAACAACGGCAAGCATATGCCTTGGTACCGCAAGCTGCCGTTTTTACGCGGGGTGTTTAATTTTGGAATCTCAATGATTGAGGGCTACAAATGCCTTTCCAAATCCGCAGATAAATCCATGATTGGACTGGACGAGGAGGAAAGCGAAACCCGCTTTGAAAAATGGCTGGAGAAAACCTTCGGAGATCAGCTGATGAAGATTGTCAGCGGGGTTTCCATTGTGCTTGGGATAGGGCTGGCAGTGGTGCTGTTCATGATTTTACCATCGCTTGTGACAAAGGGACTGGGCAAGCTGGTTTCCCTGACACCTACGGTGAAAACGCTGTTGGAGGGCGTTGCGAAAATCCTGATTTTTGTGGTGTATCTCTGGCTTACCAGTTTGATGAAAGACTTGCGCCGGACGTATGAGTACCATGGCGCTGAGCATAAAACAATTTTCTGCTACGAGGCGGAAGAAGAACTAACGGTGGAAAACGTGAAAAAGCAGTCGCGCTTTCACCCGCGTTGCGGCACGAGCTTTATTTTCATTGTGCTGTTTATCAGCATTTTACTGTTTTCCGTACTGCGGCTCCCGTGGGAGAACATCGCACTGCGCGTGGTGTGTAAGCTGGCGCTGCTTCCGGTTGTGGTGGGCATTTCATATGAAATCATTCGGCAGGCAGGACGGCATGACAATATTCTGACGCGAATCATTTCCGCACCGGGGTTGTGGATTCAACGGTTAACCACAAGGGAACCGGATGCCTCACAAATTGAAGTTGCCATTGCCGCGATGAAGCCTTGTATTCCGGAAAATCGAGCGGACGATGAGTGGGGGAAATTCTAACCGCATGACAAGGCGAGCGTTGTTACAGCATTGCGAAGACCGGCTTGCTGCGGCAGGGGTGGAAAACGCCCACGCCGAGGCGCGGTGGCTGTATGAAGGGGTTTTCAGTGCGCCTTATACGCAGGAAAACCTGCTGGGAAAAACCGCACTGCCGGTGGAGGGGCTTGCTGTTGATGAGATGGAACGGCTTTTGCAAAGGCGGATTGCGGGCGAACCCTTGCAGTATCTGCTGGGGGAATGGGAGTTCTACGGGCGGCGGTTTGCCGTGGGCAAGGGCGTTTTAATTCCCCGGCAGGATACAGAAACGCTGATCGATTGCGCGGCGGAACTGTACAAAAATCAGGACACAAGCAGGCTGACAGCCATCGACCTCTGCGCCGGAACGGGCTGTATTGGCATCATACTCGAAAAAGAACTGCATTTCGGCACGGTTTCTGCTGTGGAACTGTACGAGGAGGCATTAGGCTATCTGCGGGAGAACGTTCGGCGGCACGATTCGTGTGTGCAAATTCGGCAAGGCGATGTACTAGACGCAGCATGCGCGGCGGATTTTCCTGCGGCGGATTTGATTGTTTCCAATCCGCCATATTTGACGGCGGCGGATATGCAGGCGTTACAGAAGGAAGTCATGCACGAGCCGCAAACAGCGTTATACGGCAATGCGGACGGTCTGCACTTTTACCGTGGCATTGCGCGGATTTGGAAAAACAAGCTGAAACCCGGCGGAGTGTTGTTGTTTGAAGTCGGTGCTACGCAAGCACGGCAGGTGGGGGGATTCCTACTGGCAGAGGGGTTTGAAATAATACAAACGCGGCAGGATTTATGCGGCACCGAACGCGCTGTTTTTGGAACAAAAGCATAGCAGTACAAAATTTTGGACTGATTTGATGGAAAAACGGGCAACAGTACAAACAAACGGACAGTTGGCATGATATACTGAGAGTAGGAAGAAAACCGGAAAGGGTGGAAAAATCATGGCGGAAAAGAAAAAGGGCGAAGTCAGAAAGTTGTTTGAGGTTCCCAAAACTGCGGAGGACAAGAAAAAAGCACTGGAGGGCGCCATCGCACTGATTGAAAAGAACTACGGCAAGGGTGCTGTTATGCGGCTGGGGCAGACCGAAACGATGAATGTTGCGGCAATTCCGACCGGCTCCATGACGCTGGAT
>DBRO01000003.1:15279-16242 GCA_002306005.1 Ruminococcus sp. UBA1366
GCGCAGGCACAAAAGTTGGGCGGCGAGGTTGCATTTATTGACGTAGAACACGCACTGGATCCGGTCTATGCCGAAAATATTGGCGTGAATATCAATGATATGCTGGTTTCTCAGCCGGACAGCGGCGAGCAGGCATTGGAAATTGCGGAAACGCTGGTGCGTTCCGGTGCGATTGATGTCATTGTGTTGGACTCCGTGGCGGCAATGGTGACAAAGGCGGAAATTGACGGAGAAATGGGCGATACGCACGTTGGGCAGTTAGCGCGGCTGATGTCGCAGGCAATGCGGAAACTGACGGGTGTCATTTCAAAATCCAACTGCGTGGCGATTTTTATTAACCAGATTCGGGAGAAAATCGGCGTAATCTATGGCAATCCGGAAACCACACCGGGCGGCAGAGCGTTGAAATTTTACAGCACAGTGCGGATTGATGTGCGCCGCGCCGAGCAGATTAAAAACGGTACGGAGATCATTGGAAACCGCACAAAATGCAAGGTTGTGAAGAATAAAGTCGCACCGCCGTTTAAGGAATGCGAGTTTGATATTATGTACGGCAAGGGAATTTCCCGCGTGGGCGAGGTGCTGGATCTAGCAGTGGATTTGAATATCATCAAAAAGGGCGGCGCGTGGTTTAGTTATAAAGATGCAAAGCTTGGACAGGGCAGGGATAATGCCAAGGAGTATCTGGAAAGTCATCCGGAGATGATGGCGGAAGTGGAAGCGCTGATTAAAGAAAATGCGGCATCGATTAGCTTTGCCTCCAAAAAGAGCAAAAAGGAAGCTGCCCTGAAAGAAAGCGCACAAAAAGCGGCGGAAAATGCCGCGGCAGCGGATTCCGAAAAACAGGATGCGGAGGACGACAACTTCGAGGAATTTAATCCGGTGGAATAAGGTATGGAAATTGAAATTCTGGAACGGTATAAAGGCAGTACCTGGCGTATGGTGCTTTCGGAGGGGGAAACG
>DBRO01000032.1:0-1199 GCA_002306005.1 Ruminococcus sp. UBA1366
TTCCCTGAAATGTCGCCATTCCCCGGAAAATCTCCACCTGTCGGGAAGTCGTTTCCCGAAGGCATATCCGAATCCGAATTAGTGGAATCCGAATCGGTGTTCGTCCTGCCGCCGCGGTTTCCGCCCATGCCGCCCATATTGCCGCCCATACCGTTCATCCCTCCGGTTGTGGAACCAATCGTGCTTGCCACGGTAGAAACCGTCACACTGCCTAGCTCTGTGCCGCCGGTCGCATCCTCATACAAACCGTCTTTTTGCGTTCCCGAAGCGGTTGCCCCCGCATAAACCGTATAGGTTTCGCCGTCCACGATTTCCGGCGAGCAAATCACAACATTCTGGTATTGCTTTGCCGGCGCAAACGCAACAATTGTGTTGCCGTCACTGTCAGTGAGGCGCATCACACTGCCAGCCTGCTGGGTTTCGGAAAATCCCGCCATAATAGCGTTCTGTCCGTCACTCACGGACTGCGCCATGCCGGAACTGCCCGCGGCAATCAGCAAGCCGCCAGTCATCGTCAGTGTGCCGCCGTAATCCAGCGCACCGTTGCCGCTGTCAGTCGGGCCGTTCACAATCACCGTGCCGCCCGTAATTGTTACATTGCCGTTGGAATCCAGTCCGTCGCCGCCCGCGTTCAAATATACATAGCCGCCGTTCATCGTCACAGAAGCATTTTCATCTTCTCCCATGCCGCCAAATCCGCCTGCCGTGTTATTTCCGCCGAACATGGATTGTCCGTCCGTATCCTGATTGGTATCCCCCTGTGTATTTGCCGTCGGCGTGGTCATATTGTCCGGAAAATCTTGTCCGTCCGTGTCTGTTTGTCCATCCGTGTCCGTTTGTCTGTCCATGTTCTGCCTGCCGCCCCAGTTCTGCATATCCGTATCCCCATCGGAAGAACCGGAGGACGATGCGGCGTTGATGCCGTCATCGGATGCGTTTACATGGATTTCGCCGTCATTCACCGTGATTACCTCCGCTTCCAACCCCTCATAGGACTGCGAAATGGTAATCTCCCCGCTGTTCACGGTCAGTTCCGCATCGGCGTGAATGCCATCGTCCGCCGCGGAAATCGTCAGCGCACCGCCGTTGACCACCACGGCGTCATTCGCGTGCAAGCCATCCTTTTCTTTGGTCGTGATATCCAGCACACCGCTGGTAATCGTCAGACTGTCATCGCTCACAATGCCATGTCCGGTGTT
>DBRO01000032.1:1223-2684 GCA_002306005.1 Ruminococcus sp. UBA1366
TCCGTCAGGCTGTTTTGCGAGCCATCCGCCAACTCTACCACGCACGAATCCGCATTCACCACTTGAATTGCCGCACCATCAGAATTGGTAATCTCCACTCCGTTGAGCCGCAACAGCACTGCGGCTTTCGTGTTGACTAAGATTTCCCCGTCCGAAAGCGTGCCGGAAAGCGTGTAGGTGCCGCCGCTTGCAATCGTCAGCACACTGCCGTTTGCCGATGCACCGTCCCCATTGACGGTAATTCCGCTATCGCTGAGTGTAATATCCGCCTCGGCAGTTGCGGCGGCGGGCTGCATGGCTTCAAAGCCCGTATCGGTGCTGACGAGGTACACATTGCCGTTCTGGGTTTCATAGGTTTCCACGCCCGTGCTGTCCAGCATAGTCAGTAAATCGTCCTCCGCAGGATTTTTCTCGGAATCGGCAATCACTGCAATCTGCGGGTTTACTTCCTGCACAAATCCTTCTGTAAAATCGTTATAATCCCCGTGGTTCGGCACTTTCAGCACGTCATATTCGTCAAGACCGGCTTCCAGCCAGTCCTCCATTCTGCCGCTTTCCACATCGGACGCCAGCAGCATGGACGATTCCCCCTGTGTAACACCCACCGCCATAGAGTAGTTGTTGTCATTGCCGTAGGTTTTGTCCGCCGGATAGAGCGTCAGTACGGTGTCGCCCAGATTCAGCTCCTGTTGGCTGTCCACACGGGTAACGGAAATGTCATTTGATTCCCAAAACTGCATCAAACTCACATAGTTGTCGCTTTCCTTGGTATAATCCGGCACATAAATCTCCCCGATCGGGATATTCGTGTACAGTTCCTGAAAACCACCGCTGTTGTTCTTATTAAAATTCGTCAAAATCAGCGTGTCAATTTTCGTTTTGCCTGAGCGCAAAATAAAATCCGTAATTTCCGCGGCATCATCGTCCTCGCCCGTATCAATCAGCACAGTCTTGTCCGGTGTCATCAAAAGCACGCTGTCCGCCTTGCCGATTTTAAAGAAAACCACCTGCAGTTGGTCCTCAAACCCGGCAAAATCATAGAATTCATATTCACTCTGCGTTGTGCTCACGGTTTCCAGCAAGGCGCTCAGGTTTTCCCCTCCGCCCGCCTGCGTTGTCACACCCGTCCCAGTCTTGTTGCTGTCTGTCTGATTCACAGCCAGATACAGNNCCCTTCATAGGCATAGCTCCTTACCGCCAGCGCCAAGATCTCCCGCAACACACGCCGTGCTTGATGTTCTCATCATACCCGCCTAAATGTATAAAACCGTGTTTAAACTGTGTAAGAAACATGAAATTGTTAGCAAGGCAGAAAAAAAGGCGGTATACAACCGCCTCCATTCAATTTGTAGTTACGAACTACTCAACCATATCGCTGACGTCTTTTGAAACCTCGCTGACGCCCTTGCTCACTTCGGTTTCCACATCGTTAATGCCCTCGCTCACGTCGCTTTCCGCATC
>DBRO01000032.1:2781-4187 GCA_002306005.1 Ruminococcus sp. UBA1366
TTTTTCATCATTATGGATTCCTTTCATCATCAACATTCATCCCGTCAGCAAAAATGCTCCGGACAATGCTTATTATACCGCAACGTGTGCGGGATATTCCAAAAAATCCGCTGCAATGCCGCACAGGAAGTTTTTGCTTGCAAAAAAATTGCACCCCGCACAACTGGATTTTTCCNNCCCCGGGAATCACAATGAGATTTCCCGCTTTTGTGTAAAGGCTTTTTTCTTGTCTTAAAACAATCTGTGCACGCAAAATGCCCTCCTCCTTACCGGAAAGCACCGTCACTTCCCGACCCAATGGATCAATCACTGCGGAAATCCCGCAGTTGCCCGCACGCAGCAGCCATTGATTGTTTTCCACCGCACGCAGCACGGACATTCGGTAATGAAACTGCCGTGCATAGCTCTTCTTAAACCAGCTGTCGTTGGTCGAAACAAAAATCGCCTGTGACTGTGCCGCCTGTTCCCGAACAAGCCCTGAATAGGCGGATTCAATACAAATCACCCCGGCGAAGTTCCCTAGATCTGTGGAAAGCACAGGATTTTTCGTGCCTTGTGTCAGAGAACTTTGATGAAACAACGTCGCAAATGGGTAATATTCACCGAAGATCACCAGTTTTTGTTTGCGGTAGGGATCCACCGCCGTGCTGTTGCCAACCACCCGCAGTGCGTTGTAAGTGTCTTCCCCAGCATAGGAAAAAGCACCCGTGACAATCAGCATCTCGTTTGCCTTGGCAAATTGCGCGAGCTGTGCGTACAGTTCCGGTTCTTTTTCTAGCCGTGGTAATGCGGTTTCTGGCAGCAATACCAATTGTACACCCGTGCCTTTGAGCTGTTCGAGCATGGGATAATACGATGCAAAAGCGGTTTTTGTGTCCGTGTCCCATTTTTCCGCACCCTCCACCGAGCCTTGCACTACCGCCGCAGAAATGGAAACGCCGGAATCTGTAAAAGTGTTTGCCTTTACAACCCCATAGAGAATATTCCCGCCCAGCACCACCGCCGCGGCAAGTAGCAATCCCCTCGCCTGACGGCTGTTTTGATGCCAATGCAGCAGTGCCACCGCAAGAAATGCCGCCGCAAGCACCATGCAAAAGCTTAAATAGTATACCCCCAGCAGCGATGCGCCTTGCAGAAAATAACGCGAACCCGCCGCCGTATTTCCCAATCGCGCCCAAGGTAGCGGCAGCACAGGAACTACTTCTGACAGCCATTCCCCCGTTGCCCACAAAAACGCAAATATCAAGCAATCCGCAAAAAGATTTTGCCGGAGCGAGGGAAAAGCCATCAAAGGCAGCGCCTGCAATGCCGTAAGCCAAATTCCCGCCAAGAGCGCCGCTGCCGGTGCCAGCACATAGCCCCAGAACACCGGCACGGGCAAGATATCATATACCGTTACTAAAAAC
>DBRO01000032.1:4213-4688 GCA_002306005.1 Ruminococcus sp. UBA1366
GCGGCAAAAAATCGTCTGTTTAAACTTTTCATAAAAAATATTGTTCCCGCGCAAAACCCTTCCATAACCGCACAACAAAATTTAACAATTTATTTGTGCAAATCTTTCGGAAAGGAGTGCCTCCATGCAAATTGCCATCCCTAATTACGCACAGAAAGCTTTTGAAAAACTCACCTGTGCCGGATTTGAAGCGTACTTTGTCGGCGGCTGCGTGCGCGATTCCCTGCTTGGGAAACTCCCGCACGACTGGGATCTCTGCACCAGCGCTCTGCCGGAAGAAACCAAAGCAGTGTTTTCCGGAGAAACCGTACTGGAGTTCGGTGTAAAGCACGGAACCATTACAGTAATACTGGACGGCAACCCTGTGGAAATTACCACCTACCGCACAGACGGGCAGTACCGGGATAACCGCCGCCCCGAAAGCGTGCAGTTTGTCCGCAGCATCCGCGAAGATTTGGCGCGGCGGGATTTTACC
>DBRO01000032.1:4714-5819 GCA_002306005.1 Ruminococcus sp. UBA1366
GGCGAACCCGACAGACGTTTTCGTGAAGACGCCTTGCGGATGTTACGGGCATTGCGCTTTGCTGCCGTGCTGGGTTTTTCTGTGGAAAGCGCCACGGAGAAAAGCGCCGTGGCAAACCGCGGCTTGCTTTCCCATATTTCGGCGGAACGCATCCGGAGTGAACTGCTCGGCCTTCTTTGCGGCGGTCATGCCGTTCCTGTGCTGCTGCAAGAGCGGGAAATCCTCGCGCAAATCCTGCCGGAAGTCCGTGCTAGCTTTGATTTTCCCCAGCACAACCCCCACCATTGCTATGATGTCTGGGAACATATCTGCCGCAGTACGGCATTTGTCCCGCCTGATCCCGTACTGCGCATGGTCATGCTGCTCCATGATATTGGCAAGCCAAAGTGCTTTACACTGGATGAATCCGGCACCGCGCATTTTAAGCAGCACCCCCAAGTCAGCGCGCAAATCAGCAGGCAGATTCTTACCCGCCTGCGCTTTGATAACCGTTCCGCCGCACGGATTTTAACCCTTGTAAGAGAGCATGACAACCGCCCGGAACAAGCGAAAAATCCGCACAAATCCGTGCTGAAACTGCTCTCGAAATACGGCGCGGCCTTCTTTGCGGATTACCTGCTTGTCCGGCGCGCGGATACGCTCGCCCAATCGGACTTCCGCCGCCAAGAAAAGCTTGCCGCACTGGATATGCTGGAGGAGACCTATCATACTATTCTTGTAAAGGATGAATGCTTTACGCTAAAGCAGCTTGCCATCAACGGCAAAGACCTTGTGGCGGCTGGATTTTCCGGCGCGCAAATCGGAAAAGCGCTCAAAAATGCACTTGCCAACGTCATGAGCGGAGCAATACCAAATGAAAAAACCGCACTTCTGGCATATTGTATTTCTAACAAAGAATCAAACGCGTCATCCCGTTCATCAAAACAGTAAACCCGCAGGAGAGAATTCTCCCGCGGGTTTGATTTTACAAATTGGTTTTTTGCAACGCTTGGCGCAAATCTTCAATAATATCCTCCGCATCTTCAATGCCAACGCTAAACCGGAAAAATCCGCCGCGAAATTCTTCCGGATACAGATACTGCCGTTCGTCCTGTTCTCCAATAAA
>DBRO01000032.1:5828-7234 GCA_002306005.1 Ruminococcus sp. UBA1366
CTGACAAACCGATTGTGCGCATCATGGTCGGCGTTCAAACCAAAGGAAAGCACCCCGCCAAATCCCGGTGCCATCTGTTTTAGCGCCACAGCATGCCCCGCATGGCTCTCCAGTCCCGGATATGCCACAAACCGAACAGCCGGTTGGGCTTCCAGCCATTTTGCAACCGCAAGCGCATTTTCGTTGTGCTGGCGCATCCGCAGTGGAAGTGTGACCGCCCCGCGCATGATGAGCCATGCGTTGAACGGACTAATCACACCGCCCAAATTCACCTGCGACTGTGCGCGAATAAGGTTCAGCTGTTCCGTTTTCCCAATAATCGCACCGCCCATTGCATCGCCGTGTCCGTTGATATACTTTGTTAGGCTTTCCACCGTAAAATCCGCTCCCAGCTCCGTGGGGCGCTGATTGTAGGGGGAAGCAAAGGTATTGTCCACGCTCAAAAATGCGCCGTGGCGGTGTGCAATTTTCGCAACTGCGGCAATATCCGTAATCGTCAGCGTAGGATTTCCCGGCGTTTCGATATGAATCAGCTTCGTGTTCGGACGAATCGCCGCAGCCACATTTGCAGGGTTGGAAGTATCCACAATCGTGGTTTCCACGCCAAATTTGTTGTTAAGCAGTTCGTTCAAAAGCCTGTACACAGCAATATACGTTACGCTGGAAAAAATCACATGGTCACCCTTTTGCAATAACGCAAAAAACAAACCCGACAGTGCCGCAACGCCGGAAGCCAGCACAATGCAGTCCTCGCCGTTTTCCAAAGAAGCTAGCTTTTCCTGCAAATATTTCTGGTTTGTGCCGCCGTTTCGGGTGTAAAGATTCCCGTCCGCACTAGACCAGTTCATATCCGTTGGATCAAAAGGCAGCTCATAACTGTTCGCCATTGTAATCGGGCGCTTAATCGCACCGCTTTCTACATCCACATCATTTCCGGTATGGACGGCTCTGGTTTGAAACCCGTATTCTTTTCCGTATTTTCTTTTGGACATTTCAGTCCCTCCTTTTATTTCATATATATCCTATGTATATAGTATATTATATAGAATAAAAACGAGACTGTCAAGGGTGATTATTGATATGAATCTGTCCTATCCGGTGTGATTCGGTGAGCTGTTCTCGTCATAAAAACAAAAACACACCAAACAATTTGTGAAATCAGTCAATTTCGCGGGTAAAAAGTTACAAAAGGTTGACAAAAGGCGTTTTTTTGTACTATAATAAAAATGTGTTACCCGATGACTCTTGGATCGGGATTCCTGCCTTTTTGCGGATAGAAAAATAGACCGCTTGTTTATTGGAGTTTACATATGAAACGGATTATTTCCATCAGTTTAAAACGCTTTGTTTCAATCGTGCTTGCCCTTACCGTGCTGGCGTGCGCCCTGCTTCTTACGCCGGTTTCG
>DBRO01000032.1:7277-12353 GCA_002306005.1 Ruminococcus sp. UBA1366
CTGTATACCGGCAATATTGTAACGATTCAAGGCAGCAAAAAGGATTCCGGCGGAACCCTCTGGTATCAAATCTCCTACAGCACTGGAACCGCAACGATTTCCGGCTATTCCAGCGCGGCGTACATTACGTTGCAGGAAACCTCCGCAGAAGAAACTTCCACCGTAACAGACGATGATTTTGAAGCCTATCTTACCGCACAGGGCTTTCCGGAAAGCTACAAGCCCCTGCTGCGACAGCTGCACGCAAAATATCCAAATTGGGTATTTAAAGCGCAGAAAACCGGCTTGAAATGGAGTACGGTTCTTGCAGAAGAAAGCGTTGTCGGCAGAAGTCTTGTACCGGCATCCAGTCTGGATTCGTGGAAAAGCGTAGAGAAAGGCGCGTATGATGTCGCCGGCGGGTATTGGTATGGGCTGGACGGCTCGTCTTGGGTCGGTGCTTCTCAGGAAATCATCGCCTACTACCTTGATCCTCGAAATTTCTTAAATACAAACAGCATTTTCATGTTTGAAAATCTCTCGTATTCTAAAAATATGCAGACCATCAGCGGCGTGAAAAACATTCTTTCCAATACTTTTATGAAAGGCAGCTACACCACGCCGGACACCAACACAACCTATTCCTATGCACAATCTTTTCTGGATGCCGCCGCGCTTTCGGGCGTCAGCCCCTACCATCTCGCTTCCCGCGCAAAACAGGAACAGGGCATTTCCGGCACGTCACTGTCCTTTGGCACGGTTGCCAGCTACCAGAATTACTTTAATTTCTTTAATATTCAGGCATATTCCACCGCAACGCTCACCGCGCAGCAAATGGGCGCACGCTATGCGGCTTCCACCAATAGCACCTATCTGCTCCCGTGGACAAACCAGTATAAGAGCATTCGGGGCGGTGCACTTATTATCGGAAACAGCTACATTAACAAGGGGCAGAATACCCTGTATCTGCAAAAATTCGACGTCGTGGACGGTGGCAACGGCTATTACAGCCACCAGTACATGACAAATGTCATTGCAGCGTACTCCGAAGCTGCACTGATGAAAGCCGCCTATACGGATTCGGTTTTGCAATCCTCGTTTGAATTCCTGATCCCGGTGTATGAAAGTATGCCCTCCAGTGCCTGTGCGCAGCCGACTTCAAGCGGCAGCAATAACAACTGGCTGAACAGCCTTTCCGTATCCGGACAAAGCCTTTCGCCGACGTTCAACCGCTACACCACTGCTTATTCACTTACCGTCAATTCTGATGTTTCCGCAATTACCATCAATGCCAAAGCCAACGCCTCCGGCGCGAAAATTTCCGGCACCGGCAAAAAAGCGCTGAACACCGGTGAGAATAAATTCAAGATTACCGTTACCGCCCCCAGCGGTGTGAAACGCACCTATACCCTCACCGTAACACGGCAAAAAGGCACTACGGAATCCGCCTACAAACTAGGCGATGTAAACAATGATGACGTTCTGGATCTCACCGATGTGATGGATATCCTTTGTTTCAGCGCACAAACCAAAACTCCCACAGACAAACAGCGTGCCGCAGCTGATTTTGATCAGGACGGTGTCCTGACACTGCTAGATGCGCTGGGTGTGCTGCAAAAAGCCGCTGGCATAACTTAATACACACCCACAATGAACGAACTAGCTAAATCACCAAATAAAAAAACAACGGATTGCCAAAGCAGTCCGTTGTTTTTTTCTATTTCTCGTTATCCTCAAAGAAGCACTTGAACGCTCGGAACGCCATATAGGTATCCAGCTTGGCAGTAATCTCAAACGGCGCGTGCATGGAAAGCACCGGCACGCCCACATCAATCACATCCATGTTCATCTTGGCAATATACATTGCCACCGTACCGCCGCCGCCGTGATCCACCTTGCCCAACTCGCCGGTCTGCCAAATAATCTTGTTGCGGTCAAACAGCCTGCGTACCCTGCCAACAAACTCTGCGGAAGCATCAGAAGTCCCCGATTTTCCGCGTGAACCTGTAAATTTCGTCATTACCACACCAAAATTCGCAAACGAACCGTTGCGCTTTTCTATCACATCCGGGAAGGTCGGGTCAAATGCCGCGTTCACATCCGCCGAAAGGCACTCCGATGCGGAAATCACTGTGCGGGGATTCGCACCAAACGCCGCCGCTAAATCTTCGATGAAGTACCGCAGATAGTAGCTGTCCAGTCCGGTGTTGCCGTCACTGCCGATTTCCTCCTTATCCGTCAACACCGTCAGCGCCGTAATTTTCGGCGCATCGCATTTTAGAATCGCCGCTAGCGCTGTGTACGCGCAAACGCGGTCATCCTGTCCGTAACTGCCCACCATACTGCGGTCAAAGCCCACGTCCTGCGCCTTGAATGCCGGTACTGCTTCCAGTTCGGCGGAAATAAAATCGTCCTCCACCATGCCGTATTTTTCATTGAGAATCGCCATAATGTTCAGCTTAACCGCCTCGGATGCCTTGTCGTCCTTAAACGGACGAGAGCCAACCAGAATGTTCAGTTCCTCGCCTTTGATTCCCTCAGCAAGTGTCCGTTTCATTTGATCCTGCGCTAAGTGCGGCAGTAAATCCGTCACGCAAAAAACCGGATCCCCTTCGTCCTCCCCGATTTTCACTTCCACCTTTTCGCCGTCCGCCTTTACCACAACGCCGTGCAGTGCCAGAGGAATCGCCGTCCATTGGTACTTTTTAATACCGCCGTAGTAATGCGTTTTCAGCATTGCCAAACTGCTGTCCTCATAAAGCGGGTGCTGTTTTAAATCCAATCTGGGCGAATCAATATGTGCTGCGGAAATCCGCACACCGCAGGTAATCGGCTCACTGCCCATTACGCCTAAAATAATTGCCTTGCCGCGGTTCACCCAGTAGAATTTCTCCCCCGCTGCGTATTGCTTGCCCTTTTCAAACGGCACAAATCCCGCTTCCTCTGCGGCACTCACCGCGTAAGCGACCGCCTCGCGCTCAGTTTTTGCACTGTTCAGGAAATGCTTGTACCCCTCACAGAACTTATCTGCCTTCTTGATTTTTTCATCCGAAAGAATCAATCCCGCGTGTTTCGGCTTAGAAAAAAGCTGTTCTTTGCACTTTTCCGCCTCGGTTTTCTCCGTGCTTTTTGTTTCTTTTTCCGACATTACAATCATCCTTTCCGCCGGTTATTTATTGATATTCTTCGCTATAAAGATTGGAATATGCTTTGTAAGCGCGCATCACTTTGTTCACATAGTGTTGCGTTGTTTCAGATGGAATATCTTCCACAACCACATTGTTTTCGTCAATCACCCCATCGGCAATCCACCCGTTCACCGTGGTTATCCCCGCGTGATATGCCGCCGCTGTTAGTTCATAACTATGATATTGCCCATATAAATACGCAAGCAGACAAGTGCCGTACTCAATATTGTATTCCGGCTGTGTCATATCCGTGTACGTCAGCCCGCGCGTGTCGTCCATCAGGTTGTCACGCACTTCCACAAACGCAATGTTCATAATCTGCATCAATCCCACCGCGCCCGCGTCCGATTCTGCATCCGGATTAAAATTGCTCTCGGTACGGATCACTGCATAAATGAAATTCTCATCCATCTCGTATTCCGCACTGTACCGGTTCACATATTCCNNCTGCGCCAGTTTGGGAATCAGCAGACTGACCAGATAAATCAGCACTCCCAGGATCAGCAGGCGCGGCAGAACCCTGCGCTTTTTCTTCACGCGGCTCATCAAACAGCTCCCTTATCTTTTGCTCCACAGCGGCTGATTTTTCCACCAACGCCGCCGTGTCCGCATTGTTCTCTATCACAAATTCCGCCCGCGCCGTATAAAACGCCGCATCCTTCTGCGAGGAAAATCGCTTTGTAATTTCCTCATCAGAAAGCCCATCCCGCGCAAAAATTCTCTCTCTGCGTTTTTCTTCGTCCGCGACAACGCAAACCACGCAGTCGCAAAACCTGTCCGCGCCCGCTTCAAAAAGTGTTGGCGCATCCAGTAAAACAAACCGCCTGCCGCTGCTGGCAAAGCCGCGAATTTTTTCTGTTATCCGCGTGTTGATGAACGGATAAATCATCTGCTCCAGCCTGTCCAGCTTTTCGCGGTCGCCGAACACA
This sequence comes from Ruminococcus sp. UBA1366, assembly GCA_002306005.1. Classification (GTDB taxonomy): domain Bacteria; phylum Bacillota; class Clostridia; order Oscillospirales; family Ruminococcaceae; genus UBA1366. The sequence goes on from DBRO01000032.1 coordinate 11,374, forward strand.
ATCCTGCCCAGCGCGCGGCGGTCCAAAACATAGCCCTCGCGAAATGCACTGGGGAATTCCCCCGCGAGCGCACGGTTGCAGTCCGAACCATCCTCCGTCACCTCACGGGCAACCAAATCCGCATCAATCACGCCAAAGCCGTGTTCGGCAAAACACCGACTCACCGTGGTTTTGCCCGCACCGCTCTGTCCGGTTAAACCAACCACCGCACAGCCGGGAAGCTTCGTCGCCCGTTTTTCCGACACACAAACCACATGGAATCCTGCCGCCCGCAACAGCCGGTTGTACACAGCAAGTCCCACGCCCGTTTTCGGCGGGCAAACCGCATAAGCTTTGGCGAATCCCCGCCGGTCGGTTTCCCGCAGCGCATCAAACAGCCGGTTTGCCTCCTGCACCGCATCCGCGCCAAAATCAATCACCGGACAAGGCAGCGCCGCCTGCCATGCCGCCGGTGCCAAACAGCAAAGATTATCCTCCGCTGCGTGCGCCCGCACATAGCGAATAAACGCATCTTTCTGCCCATCTATTATGATAACATCCGCACGAGGCGAATAATGTCGGTATTTCATGCCGGGCGAACGCACCCGCGCCTGTTCGGGCAGCTTTTCCGTCACGCCGGAATCAATCACAACTGCCGGCACAACCTCTGCTAACTCCTCCGCGCTCACAAATCCCGGGCGCAAAATCCGCACCCGTTCCCCCTCAAAGCAAATCACCGTGGATTCTACCCCGATGGCACAAGCACCGCCGTCTACGATCAAAGGAATCCTACCGGCTAAATCCGTAAAAACGTGCGCCGCCGTGGTCGGGCTTGGTCTGCCGGAAACATTCGCGGAGGGGGCGGCAAGCGGCACACCCGCAGCGCCAATGACCTTGCGTGCGGTTTCATTTGCCGGCATCCGAATGCCCACCGTATCCAGCCCGCCGCTGGTTGCCGCGGGAATCTTCTTTGACTTCGGCAAAACCATCGTCAACGGTCC
>DBRO01000032.1:12504-13062 GCA_002306005.1 Ruminococcus sp. UBA1366
AAAAATCATCTCCGAAAACTCCGGCTAATCCTCTTGGCGGGAAAGCTTTTCCGCCTGATCCGCCGTTGCCAACGCATCCAGCACCTCATCCAAATTACCATTAAGAATGGACTCCAGCTTGTACAGCGTCAGTCCGATTCTGTGGTCGCTCACACGGCTTTCCGGATAATTGTAGGTGCGGATTCGCTCAGAACGATCCCCCGTACCCACCTGAGAGCGCCGCACGGAGGCAATTTCCTGATTCTGCTCCGCCTGCCGCTGTTCTAACAGCTTTGCCATCAGCACTTTCATGGCGCGGTCGCGATTTTTGTGCTGACTGCGCTCGTCCTGACACTCCACCACCAAATTGGTCGGCAGGTAGGTAATCCGCACCGCCGATTCGGTTTTATTAATGTGCTGTCCGCCCGCACCTGATGCCCGGAATACGTCGATTTTTAAATCTCCCGGCGCAATATCCACTTCCACCTCGTCCGCCTCGGGCAGTACGGCAACCGTTACCGTGGAAGTATGCACCCGTCCTTGCGATTCGGTTTCCGGCACACGTTGAACGCGATGCAC
>DBRO01000032.1:13135-14780 GCA_002306005.1 Ruminococcus sp. UBA1366
ATTTCAATAATCACATTGCGGTCGTCATTCGGGTCTTTGGGCAAAAGCAGAATTTTCAGTTCCTCGGTAATGCGCTCCATCTGCTCCTTGGATTCCTCCAGCTGTAACTGCGCCATTTCTTTGAATTCGCGGTCCAGCCCGCCCTCGCCCAACAATTCCTGTGCCTCGGCAAATGCCTCCTGCTGTTTTTTGTATGCGCGGAATTTCTCCACAATCGGGGTTAGATTCTTGTATTCCTTCATCAGGTTTTTATACTGCTCTTGGTCAGAAATCACATTCGGGTCCATGAGCTTTTCGTTGATTTCCTCGTATTTTTTTTCTAATGCAATCAGCTTTTCAAACATATTTTTTCCTCTTTCTATAATTATTTTGTGTCTGAAAAGCGCTACAATTCCTTTTCCGGTGCCTGTTCACACGGAATAATGGACTTTACATTGCGTTCTGCCTTTGCGCGGGGAATCATAAATTCCCTGCCACAGCCCACACACCGCAGTTTAAAATCCATGCCGGAACGCAGTACCAGCATTTGATTTTCCCCGCAGGGGTGTTTTTTTTTCATCATCAAGATGTCCCCTTTATGAATATTCATAAAACAATCACTTTCCTAAATACATCCTCTTTATTTTCACGAAACTATACCGATATTCTATAATAAAGCGTATCGTTTTCGTAAAATCATCTTGATTACGCAAAATACCAGACAACAAGAATTACAATTATTATAGCATATTTTTTCCCGTTATGCAATCCGTTTTCCTATGTAAAATATTCGGAATGAGCGCATAATCCCCCCAAAAGCGCAAATACTGCTTTTGTGCGAGTGCCGGAAACGACCGCCGCACTGAACTTGCAGGGAGGATTCTGTTATGGATTACCGTATTTCAGCTGAATTTGACAATTTTAATTTTGCAGAGCGCACCGGCATCAATATCCGCCATCAGGTGGGCGATGTCAAGCGCATTTCTGTCAAGCAAACACAGGACACGGGCACAGACGATTTTTATCGGGCGACCAACCAGTCGTCATTCTATTTTCCATACTATCATATCACCAACACCGACCACGATGCCATCGGACGGCGACCCGCTGTTCTGGAAGTCATGTGCGAGCAAGACCAGCTTGCGCCTGTAAAAAAGCTTCTGATTGGCTACGGCGGACTGAACGTTCAGGACAGCCCGCACACAACTTCGTAATGGAAAACGATTCGGTAGAAGCGTCATAACCCGCTTGTCTTCCGCATACTATATTGATAGGACGCGCATTCGTCCGCGAAAACGGGCGGTGCGTTACAGTGAACGCCACACTTTGGCATTCCACGAATGCCGGATGTTCACAAAGTACCGGAATTTGCGGAGAAAGGCATGGTTAAACGAATGAACAATTATCTGCCGGAGGGAAAGCGAATCAATCTTCCCGAAAACAAGGCGGCGCTTCGTTCGCCGTCAGCACTGATGGAAGCCGCNNNNGAACTGCCGTTCGGCAAGGGGCTTATCCCGCGGCTGGAGGGCGCTTTTGGCATTGCCGATGGCACAACCAAGGACATTGCCCTGATTTCCCGCGTGAACAAGCCCGTCTGTTTTATTCCTCAGCGCATGGATTTTGACGCAAACGGCGAACCTGTCGCCATTCTCTCCCGCCGTGCCGC
>DBRO01000032.1:14821-15330 GCA_002306005.1 Ruminococcus sp. UBA1366
TGTTTTGTAGATATCGGCTGCGGCATTCCCTCGCTGATTCCCATTGATGCGATTTCCGTTTCGCGCATTTCGCACCCAAACGACCGGTTTTATAACGGTCAGGATATTCAAGCAGTGGTGTGGAATATCCAAGGCAGGCGCATTACCCTCACCCATAAGGAACTTCTCGGCACATGGCTGGAAAACGCACAGGAATTCTCCGTGGGCGAAACCGTCGGCGGAATCGTCCGCAGTGTGGAAACCTATGGGATTTTCATTGAGCTTGCACCCAATTTTGCAGGACTTGCCGAGTACCGTGAAAATGTCGAAGTCGGGCAGGCGGCAAGCGTGTACATAAAAGCGCTCATCCCAGAAAAAATGAAAGTCAAGCTGATTATCGTGGATGTGTTTGAAAGCAATCACTTCCCGACCAAGCTGAAATATTACCACACTGACGCAAAAATCTCTCGCTGGATTTATTCCACCCCCGAGGCGGATAAGCGAATCGAAACCAATTTTTCCGATACCGA
>DBRO01000116.1:0-3614 GCA_002306005.1 Ruminococcus sp. UBA1366
GAAAGTGTACAGCTCGTATTCCAGTATCAAATCTGTGAAAGTGAAGTAGTTTCTACAAAACAACAAAATCCTCGTCTGGTAACAGGCGGGGATTTTTTATAGCGCTGTATTCTGGAAAGCCGGGTTATAAGGAAAACATGAAAGTGCATTGTGCAAACCGTCTAAAATATGCTCTTGTATAGGATATATGTGAATGTCTTTGAAGCAAAATGAAGTTTAAAAAGTAGATTTTAATGGGACTCTGCACGAAATTCGCTTTTATTCCATGTGCAGTATGCACAATGAAGGATTTTCTCTATAGGAATGACACGGATTGACAAATGCCTGAAAACAACGGAAGATAGGTAGTTTCTGCTGGTTAGCATAAGCTTAATTCTGTACAATTTAGGAAAACTCAAAAATGTGTTTGTGCAAATTGTTCACATGACGCCTGATTGACAACCATAAAAAGAAATGGTATGATAAGTACAACATAAAGCATACAAGGGTGTATGAATCTGTCCGCGGCAGATTCGTACGCCCTTTTGCTTTTTTGTCAGCCAACAGAAATTTTAAGAGGCACAGATCAACCTCTGAATCTGGAAAGGATGAAGGTTATGAAATTTACAAGTATCGCAAAACGCAGCGCAGCACTGTTAACAGCTGCACTTATGGGCACAACAGTAATGGCAAGCTGCGGTGACAGCAGTGAAAGCAGCAAGGATGAAAAAGGCAACACGAAAGTCGTCGTGATTGGAGAGCTTGATCCGCAGATTTCCGGACAGCAAATTATTGCACAGGAAAAAGGCTTCTTTGAAGAGGAAGGACTGAACGTGGATCTGCAGCTTCTCACAGATCCGTCTGTTTCCACTACGATGGTAGCCTCCGGACAAGCGCAGTTCTATTCGATTTCAAACTATCAGGCAATCAACCTTGTAGATAAGGGTACAACGGTGGATATCATTGCGCCAGCGGTGAATGCCGGCAATACGCAGGTTGTTATCGGCGGTCCTAATTTGGAAATCACCAGCGCAAAGGACTTGGAAGGCAAGAAAATGGGCTATACGGATGGCGCCGGTGTCATTGTTGCCGTGAAGAATATGTGTGATGACCTCGGCGTGGATTACAGTAAAATCCAGCTTGTGAACCTGCAAGCGGTCGATATGCTGGCAGCGCTGGAAAGCGGTGAAATTGATTTCTTTGCAGCATGGGAGCCGTGGGGAATTAAGGCGGAAGAATTCGGCGGAAAGGTGCTTTTCACAGGTACAAAATCCTATCTCCCTGAGAACACCGGCGATGTCAATTACTTGAATTTCATTGTGGCAATGGCAGTAAATGATGATTTCTTAAAATCCAATCCAGATGAATGCAAAGCCTATATTCGAGCCATGGTAAAAGCAACGGATTATATCAACAACAATTTGGACGATGCTTCTAAGATTATTGCAGAAAAAATCAATCTGGATCAGGAAACCTGCAAGCAGATTATGGAGAAAAACGTGTACAAAGTCGGTTATGATGCAACCTTTAAGTCTTCTTGTGAAGAACTGGCACAGTACATGAAGGATTCCGGTCTGAATACCAGTCTGGTTGCCTATGATTCTTACACCAATACAGAACTTGCCAAGGAAGTAGACCCTGCGTTGGTTACAGAATAAGCATAAATCGTATTTCCTTCATAAATCGGGCGGTATGGAACGTGTGGTGCCACTGGGCGTCCGGCGCGTTCCTGCTGTTCGTTATTTTAAAAATTGACCTTAAGGATGTGGGGATATGTCGGTAGAAATCAAGGAACTCTATAAGGCTTACGAGGAACGTGACGAAGTGATGCAGTATATCATCAACGGGCTTACTTTCACCATCAACGATGGGGAATTCATCTGCGTACTCGGGAAATCCGGCTGCGGAAAGTCCACACTGCTCAACCTGATTGCCGGCTATCTCAAACCGGATAAGGGCAGTATCGAACTCAACGGCGAGGAAATCAATGGCCCGGGTGCGGATCGCGGCGTGGTTTTCCAACAACACGCGCTCTTTCCGTGGCGAACCGTTTCAAAGAACATTCAGTTTGGCTTAAATATGCGGCATGAAAAGAACGCAAAAGAAATTGCGAAAAAGTACATTGAAATGGTTGGGCTGCAAGGGTACGAAAATAAATACCCATCCGGTTTAAGCGGCGGAATGCAACAACGTGTGGGAATTGCTCGCGCTCTGGCAAACGACCCGAAAATGCTTTTAATGGATGAACCCCTCGGCGCACTGGATGCGCTGACGCGGGACACCATGCGCAGGGAAATCGAACGAATCTGGAAGCTGACTGGCAAAATGGTGGTGTTCATCACGCATAGCGTGCCGGAAGCCGTGTACCTTGCCGATCGCGTGATCATCCTGCAAAGCGGACAGGTTGCTGTTGATCAGCGCATTGAGCTGGAACGTCCGCGAAATTATTCCGCACCGGAATTTTTGGCTTATGTGAAGCAATTTGAAGACGTGATAACGGATTCTGCGCTGAAAAATGTTATGCACGAATAACAGAAGAAGGAGGATTTGCCGTGAAAAAATCAAAAGCAATGGTTTCTTATAAAACCGCCGAACAACGCAAGTCAAAGCGGGATAAATATTATAAAATCCTGTCACTGGTCTGTTTTTTTGTGCTGTGGGAGGGCTTCGGCAGGATTAATCTGGACAAAATGTGGATAGAGCCACGATTTCTGCCCATGCCGTCGGAGGTCATACGGTCGGCAATTACCTATGCGCAGGATGGCACGCTGTGGACGCATATGGAAATCAGTCTGGTTCGTGTTTTAAAAGGCTACCTGTGGGGCGTTGCGATTGCCATTGTTTTGGGCAGCTTGATTGCAAATTTCCGTGCCGCGGATAATATTTTTTCTCCGATTTTGAACCTGTTCGGTCCCATTCCAATTATGGCTTTTTTGCCGATGTTCATTTTGTGGTTTGGCATTGGGGAGCTTTCCAAAGTCATCTTGATCGCTTATTCCACAGTCATTTACATGGTCTCGTACGTGGTGGAGGGCATTAAAAATACCGACCCGGCACTGATCCGTTCGGCAAAAAGTCTGGGTGCAAATCCATTGCAATTATTTTGGCATGTCAAATTTCAATCCGCGTTTCCGAATATTTATCTGGGCATCAAATCCGCGCTGGGCGTAGCATTCGGCGCCATGGTTGTGGCAGAAATGATGGGTGCGTTTACCGGATTGGGTTACATCATTGTGTTCTCCAAAAACTGGTTTAAAATGTCCGATATGCTGATGGCGGCAATCATGATTGGCTTGCTGTATTCCGCGATTTTTGGAATTCTAACCCTGATTGAAAACCTGCTGTTCCGGTGGAGAAAAGCTGCGTCCGGCAGTGCGATTGAAAAGTAGAAACGGGGAACTTGCTATGTATGATTTGGCTGTAAAAAACGGTAAAATTGTCGGGGAGGACGGCGTTTTCTCAGGAGATTTGTACTGCAAAAACGGAAAAATTGCTGCCATTGTGCAAGGCGAAACACCGGAAGCTGCCCGCATCGTAGATGCACAGAGAAAGCTGATTTTCCCCGGTGCGGTGGATTGCCATATGCACATTGGCGAATACGGTGCGGATTTTGAGGATATGCAGACATCCACAGC
>DBRO01000116.1:3625-3966 GCA_002306005.1 Ruminococcus sp. UBA1366
CTCTCGCAGGAGAGCTATGTGGACTTTGCGGTTTGGGGCGGGCTTACACCGGCAAGTATTCCGCATTTGCGTGAAATGCACGAGGCGGGTGCGGTTTCGTTTAAATGCTTTATGTCTGGCGGCGGAAATGATTTTCAAGCACCAACGCTCAATCAAATTCGCGATGCAATGAGAATGATTGCGGAATTCGGCGGACTTGCCGGCTTTCACTGCGAGGATTTTTCGATTATTTCCGAGGAAAGAGAACGTGTCCGCGCTGAAAAGCAAGATGGACGTCAAGCGTTTTTGGATTCCCGTCCTGTGGTGGCGGAGGTGCTTGCCGTACAGAATATTATTACGCT
>DBRO01000123.1:0-726 GCA_002306005.1 Ruminococcus sp. UBA1366
ACCAAAGTTCCCGTCCCGCGGGTGTTTAGACTGTGCGCCAGCGTGCTTTCCAACACAGTAGCCGATTCATGCACCCATACAAAATCCACGTTCATTTGCTTTGCATAAGGTAAAAGCCGCGGCGCAGTGGGAACACTCATGCGAATCTGCGGAATTTCCCGCAGATAAATATTGCTGGAATGAATATCAATGCACAAATCCGAACCCAGCAGATCATCAATAATTTCCGCGGCAATCTGCTCCGCCGTCGCACCGTCATTCGAGCCGGGAAAAATCCGGTTCATGTCTAAATCAAACAGCGGAATCCCCCGCGTAATCGAGTCAATCCCAAGCGGATTCAACGCCGGATAAATATCCACAATTCCGTTGAGCGCCTCCGGATTTTCTCCCAGCAGTTTGCCCAGCAGATAGCACACATACTGCCCTTCCAGTTCATCGCCGTGCGTGCCGGTAACAATGCTCAGCCGTTTGCGTCTGCCCGTGCCGTTTTCATACCGTTTTTTTTGAATCACCAAATGCTCACGAACAGAAAGCTGTGTTTTTGCAACGGTTTTTATCATAAAAAAGTGAATCCTTTCGTGTTTGCTACTGTTCCAGTTCTGTTAAGCTGGAAGCCACCTTCTGCGTTTGGGAAGCCGCCCCGAGAAAAATCCCGCGGTCAATCGCGCAGTCGCGGAAATCCCGCCCGTGCGAAAGCTTTAGGTAGCTTTCATCCGCAAGACAGTT
>DBRO01000123.1:826-5033 GCA_002306005.1 Ruminococcus sp. UBA1366
GTTGTATTCACGTTCGTGCGGAATTTTTCGTAGCGCATAACTTGAAAAATCCGGTTAGAAATCTCCATTGCGCGCATCAGCGGCGTTTCGCCCCGTAAAACCAGCTTTTCGGCAAATGTGAAAATCGCACTTCCCGCCCGTGTCAGCGGCGAATCGAACCGATAAAACGCAAAGCACACATCCTCTGCGTGCCGCTCGCCGTCCACCTGGGCAATCCCGCGCACCGCAAACGAGAACCCGTTGTGCGTGGTATCATAAAACCCCGTCACATACCGATTGCCAAAGCTGTCCGTGTGGAAATTCTTCCACACGTCCGGTACAATCTCCAGTTCAAATGTCCTTAACCGCTGGCGGCCGTCCTCAAAAGGAATGCAGCGCAGCGCAAAGCTGTGTCCGCTTACATGACGGTCAAATTCCAGTGCCGTGGTATACGAAAATTCAAATTCCCTCACAATCTGATTGTGTTTCGTCCGGCGCCCACATACAAAAGCGCCAACGAAACCTCCTCCTTATGCAAAGCTTTTCGCGGTTTCCGATTCAAACAGCCGTCCAAGACTCCGTACCGCCGCCATACGCAAGCTGTCAAATTCCTGCTCCGCGCCGATGATTTCCACCAAAGAGCCCAACTGCTGGGTGTTGTACCGGTAAGGCGTGTTCTTCGGCGCTTCCCGTAAGCGGGCGCAAAGTACATGAAATTCCTTTTCAATTTCCGGCTTGGCGTAATTCAGACGGAAATACAAATCCAGCCGTTCCGTTGACTTTCCGCAGTACACAATATTTTTTTCTTCCGAATCATACAGCCGGTCGTCCAGACAGCCCCAAAAGGCGTATATGTAATCTTCCAGCTGTAACAGCGAAAACCGCCGGCTCAGGCAGCTTTCCTTTGCGCCGCAGAGCGTATCAATCGCCATTTGCAAAAACGACAGCGACTCCGTAGAAATCTCATCGCGCAGCACAATGCCGTTGTCGTAAGCGCGGTCCAGCGAAAACCGCACGGAATTGGGGTTCTCCGGATCAAACAAAAAGCTTTCCAGAAAGTGATCCATGTTGCCATAGGTATCAAACAGCCCAAAGCTCTTGAGATAATCCTTGTAGCGGTTGCGGTCGGCATCCAGCATTTCGTCGTAATACGAAAGCAGGGTTTTCATGGTCGTAAAGGCCCTCTCCGTGTATCTTCCCATCCAGAAAAGATTGGAGCCTGTAATTACTGAGATAACACCCATGTGTCCTTAAAGCCTCCTCCCTGCGATGAATTGACAACGAACGATTCCGGATTGCGCGAAAATCGGGTTAAGCCGGAAGCCCAGACCTCAGTTTTTTCGCCCGTCAGCACAAAAGCACGTAAATCGGCTTTGCGCATCACTTCGTTTCCGTCCTCATCAATCACCGGTAAATCGCAGAAGTCAATCACTTCCTGCGCGATAAAACGCCGTGGTTCTGCCAAAATGGTTTGTTTTAAATCCGCCAGCTGCCGTTCGCTCAGCGCGTTCCCGAATACCACACCATAACCGCCCGCCTCGGCAACATCCTTCACCACTAGTTCTTCAAGATGTTCCAGCACATAACTCCGGTCTTCTTCGTAAAACGGCAGATACGTCGGCGCATTCTGCAAAATTGGTTCTTCGTTTAAGTAATAGCGAATCATCTTCGGCACAAAATAGTAAATGCCCTTGTCGTCCGCCGCCCCGTTGCCCGGCGCGTTTAATATTGCCACATTGCCGGCGCGGTATGCATCCAGCAGGTTGGGAATCCCAATCAACGACTCCGGCAGGAAATTGAGCGGATCTAAGTATTCGTCCGCAATCCTGCGGTAAAGCGTCCCCACACGGGTTTTTCCGCCGGAATAATCCCGATAATACAAAACATCCTGCTCCACAAAAAGCTCGTGCGCCTGTGCCAGCACCGCATCCGTTCGCTCCGCCAAATAGGAGTGCTCAAAGTATGCCGCATTGTACCGTCCGGGCGTGAGAATCACGTTTATGCCGCCGCAGTTGACAAAGTCCATGGTTTTTTTCAGCAGCACGCCGTAATTCCGGTTATCTCGAATCCGGCTGGTTGCAAATACCTGCGGGCTTGCAATGCGCGAAAGTTCCCGCGCAATCAACGGGTAACTCGCACCGGAAGGTATCCGCAGATTGTCCTCCAGTATGTACCAGCTTTTGTCCTTAGCCTGCACCAAATCAATGCCGGAAATATGGCTGTAAATTCCTTTTGGCGGCGCAATCCCCTCGCACTGGGGCAGGTATCCAGAGGAGAGAAACACAAAATCCTCCGGCACAACGCCGTCACGAATGATATTTTTGTCGCCGTACACGTCCAGTAAAAACCGGTTCAGCGCATCCACACGCTGAATCAAACCTTTTTCCAGCACCTCAAATTCCGCCTTAGGGATGATACGTGGAACCGCATCAAAGGGAAAAAGCTGCTCTTTAAACGTGCCGTTCTTGTAAATGCCGAATTTAACGCCATACCTTGCCATCAGCTGATTGATTTCCGCAGCATTCGCAACCGGAGTAATCATGGTCCTCATCTCGATTCAAAAGCAGATTTTTTGGAATAAAAAAAGACAAAGACGCTGAAAACAGCATCTTTGCCTTAAAATCAAAATATTTTGTTATGCTCTTATTGTACACGAAAAAACGCAAAATGTCAATCCATAAATTTACCGCATTTTGCACGAAATTCGCATCAATTTTCGGCCGAAATTAGTGAACCATTCTAAATCTTATCTATAAATTATTCCGCAGGTTCGAAAGATATGTGAGTTTCTTAGCGCGGAACTCATAGCGCAAAGATCAGCAAAACCAGCGCGCCCAGCACAATCCGGTACCAGCCAAAGGGCTTGAAATCGTGCTTTTTTATGTATCCCACAAGGAACTGTATTGCCAGTACGGAAACAATAAACGCCGTCAGCATACCGCCCACAAGAAGCAGTGCTTCCCATTTTGTAAAGTGAAATCCAAACTTCACCAGCTTTAAAAAGCTTGCGCCGAACATCACCGGCACGGCAAGAAAGAACGTGTACTCCGCGGCAACCGTGCGGGAAACGCCGATTAAAATTGCCCCCAGTATCGTCGCACCGGAACGCGAAGTCCCCGGAAACAGCGCCGCAATCAGCTGAAACACCCCGATAATCATTGCATCCCGGTAGGTCAGCGCCGCAATCGAAAGTACCCGCGGCTTACAATTCTTGTTGCGGTTTTCAATCACGATAAATAAAATACCGAATACAATCAGCGCAATCGAAACCACCACATAGTTATAAAAATGCGCGTCAATAAAGTCATCCAGTGGGATCCCCACAATCGCTGCCGGCAGGCAGGAAACAATGATTTTCCCCCACATCGGCATCGCGCCTTCTTTTACGGAAAACCCGCCCTTAAAACGAAACGGCATCAGTTTTTCCCAGTACATCAACAGCACCGCGCAAATCGCACCCAGCTGGATGACCACAAGGAACATCTCAAAAAAAGCATCGGAAACATCCATCTTCACGAATTTTTCCAGCAGTATCATGTGTCCGGTACTGCTAATGGGAAGCCATTCGGAAATGCCCTCCACAATGCCGTAAAGAATTGATTTCAGCATCTCTACAAAACCCATTGTCCTACCCCCGAAATTCAAGTTACTTTCCTATCTTAACACAAAGGAAGGATTTTGTAAACAACCCCGCGGAATTTTAACAAAAAAATGCCGCGAGAACAGCAAATTCCCGCATCGTAAAAACATAATTTATCTACCCGCCAAAGCACGGGCTGCAATTCTGCCAAGAAAAACACCCGCCACGCACAGCACCAAACTGCCCAAAGCATAGAGCGCCGCCACGTTCAGCCTGCCGCTTTCGATTAGCCGGAAGGTTTCCAGCGAGAACGTAGAGAACGTAGTAAAACCGCCGCAAAATCCCGCTGTCAGGAACAAATACAGCCCGCTGTCCGCTGTGTTATTTTTCAGCGCAACCCCGCTGAACATCCCAATGAGAAACGAACCAAGGAAATTGATAATCAGCGTTCCCGTGGGGAAATACCCCGAAACACCGGAAAGCGCCAAACTCATGCCATAGCGAAGCACCGCACCCAGCGCACCGCCCGCCGCCACCAAAAGAAAATTCAACCGTCCTCGCCTGCTTTGTTAAAATTTAATCCGCACTACACGCAGTTTGTAAAGCCTCCGGCAAACCCGCAATGCGCCACTCATAGGTTTTCCGGTT
>DBRO01000123.1:5046-5465 GCA_002306005.1 Ruminococcus sp. UBA1366
CTTGTTCACCTGGGTTTGCATCTGAGCAATTTCCGCGTCCGTACCCCAGTCCGGCGGGTTGCCGTAAATGCAAAACTGCCACGGCGTGTAATAATGTACGGAAACAATCAGCCGGTTCTGCGGGTCCCGCGGCAACACAAATTCCGCAGAGGTCGTCAAATCAATGTCCGTGCGGTATCCCGCCACCAAAATATGCCTTATACCGTTATTCCCGCCCGAACCGCGAATCAAATCCACAACCCGCTGATTCAGCCTGCCCAATAACGCCTGCGCCGCGCCCGTTTCCAAATCGGGAAACGCAATCTCATTCATGGTTTCAAAAATCAACCGATCGCCGTAATTGCAAAAACGCGCCGCCATCTGCCGCCAAATGGCAAGCAGCTTTTCCGTAACACCCGACTCCTCCTGCGGCGCACGCA
>DBRO01000123.1:5475-5608 GCA_002306005.1 Ruminococcus sp. UBA1366
AGTTCGTAGGCATAATCCACAATTTCCTGTACGCGGTTCATCCAATACGGGTGAATTTCATAATCCGGCGCATTGCCCAAATGATCGCGCCACGTTACAGGAATCCGAACCGCGTTGATGCCCTTTTCTTTTA
>DBRO01000108.1:0-579 GCA_002306005.1 Ruminococcus sp. UBA1366
AATCCTTGACACCCGCGCAAGCCGGATTCTGATTCCGCGCTTCGTGAAAAAGAACAACATCGAGCTTTCTGATTACGAATCCCGCCATTATCTTAGCTTTAACGATTTTTTTGCCCGCCGGATTAAAGCCGGCGCACGGCCGATTTGTGCGGAACAAACCGCGCTTTGTTCGCCCGCAGACGGAAAAGTTAGCGCCTATGCCATGGGGAAAACGCCGGGCTTTGTGATTAAAAACGTACCCTATTCTTTGCAAAGCCTCCTGCGCGACAAAACGCTTTCCCGCGAATTTGCGGACGGCTACGCAGTCATCATCCGGCTTTCCGTGGACGACTACCACCGTTACTGCTGGTGTGCGGACGGAAAAAAATCCCCCGACCGCCGGATTGCAGGCGTTTATCATACCGTTCACCCTGCCGCCTGTGGCACGGTGCCGGTTTACCGCGAAAACGCCCGTGAATACTGTGTTTTGCAAAGTCCGGTTTTTGGAAAGCTGGTGCAGATGGAAGTCGGCGCGATGCTGGTGGGGAAAATTGTGAATCTCCAAAAAGGTGCGTGTTTCGTTAAAAAAGGACAGGAAAA
>DBRO01000108.1:687-3854 GCA_002306005.1 Ruminococcus sp. UBA1366
GAAAAAACCTATTTCCGCACATGGAGCCCTTTAGCGACCGCCGTATATTTGAATATTTACGCGGATGGCACGGGCAATAACCGTGTCGAAACCCTGCCTTTCTACCATAGTGAACAAGGTACTTGGTATGTGGAACTGCTCCGGCCGCTGTACGGGTATTTTTACACCTACACCTACGAATTTGATTACAAAAACCGTTATGAAACGATTGATATTTACGCCAAAGCCTGCGGCATCAACGGCGACCGCGGCGCAGTGATTGATTTTTCCGCCACCAATCCGCCGGAGTGGGAAACCACCCCACAGCCAGTCTGTCCCAACCCTTGCGAAATGGTGGTGTATGAATGTCATGTGCGGGATTTTTCCAAGGACGTTTCCTCCGGCGTTTCGCCGGAAAACCGCGGAAAATTTGCAGGATTTACCGAGCCGGATACGCTTTGCGGCACGCAGAAAACCTGCTTTTCACATTTAAAAGAGCTGGGGATCACCCATGTACAGCTCCTGCCCGTGGCGGATTATGCCACGGTAGATGAAACACACCCCGACCGTGCCTACAACTGGGGGTACGACCCCAAAAATTACAACTGCTTGGAGGGTTCGTATGCCTCCGACCCAACGGTGCCGGAGGTACGTGTGCGGGAATTTAAACAGCTGGTTTGCAACCTGCACAATGCCGGTATCGGCGTGATTATGGACGTGGTTTACAATCACACCTATGCCAGCGACCAATCGGCATTCCACAAAAGTTTTCCATTTTATTATCATAGAAGCAAGAACGGGCAGTTTACAAACGGCTCCGGCTGTGGAAACGAAACCGCCTCCGACCATGCTATGATGCGAAAATTCATGCGCGACAGCCTTGTTTTTTGGGCAACGGAATACAAAATTGACGGCTTTCGTTTTGATTTGATGGGACTGCATGACATCGACACGATGAATTATTTGCTGGAGGAACTCCGGAAGGTAAACCCGCAGATTATTTTGTACGGCGAAGGCTGGACAGGAGGGGAATCCCCCCTGCACAGCTCCCGATTGGCGCTGAAATTTAACGCCGGAAAAATGCCGCAGATTGGTTTGTTTAACGACAACCACTGCGGTGCCATTAAGGGCGAGAATTTTAACGCCTATGGCACGGGATATGTAAGCGGAAATATTCATGCCTCCGCAACCATCCGGCGCGGTCTTGCCGGTTCGTGCCCGCACTGGCAGCTGCACAACATCGCGCAGGATGCCTGCTGGGCAATGAGTCCCGCGCAAAGCATGAATTATGTGGAAGTCCACGATAACCTCACGCTCTGGGACAAGCTCGGCCTAAGCGCCAAGCACGACACCGAGGAAGAGCGCATCAAAATGGACAAGCTCTGCGCCGCGATTTTACTGCTTTCGCAAGGTGTGCCATTCTTTCATCTGGGGCAGGATTTTCTCCGCACAAAACCACGTGAACCGGAGGAGGGCGTGGCATTCAGCGAGCTGGAAGCAATTGTAGAAAACAGCTACAACGCGCCGGATTACACCAACAGCATAAAATGGGCGCGCAAGCAGACCTACCACGAGGTTTTTGCGTATGTCAAGGCGCTGATTGCCCTGCGCCGTGCCAACCCGCTGTTCCGGCTTTCCACACAGGATGCGGTGAACCGACATTTAAAATTCCACGCGGCGGACGACCCGAACGTGATTGTCTGTTCTCTTGCGGATGAGCAGAACTGCTTTGTTTTTGGGCTGAATCCTTATGCCGCAGAGCAGTGGTTTACCATTCCAAGCGAAATTGCCGGAGTGTTCTGCACCGCGCTGGATGAAAACGGACAAGCGGATGATTCCGCGTTGGACCGTCGGGTGAAAATCCCGCCCATCTCCGCGCTGGTGCTGAAAAGAATCTAAAATCCACGCGAGAACCTGCACAAAAAGTGCGGGTTCTTTTTATTTGTGTTTGTGCAAATCTATAATTTTAATTTAATTTTATATAACTATATTGACAAGTTATATATTTCGTGCTATTATTTAAACTGGGATTAGAACATATCTTTGTGAGATACTATTATAAAAGGGACGGGTTTGATGGGAAGAACTGTTTACAGCATTGTGCTGGACGATGCCGTGGTTACCGCTGTGGATGCGCTCGCACACCGCAGCGGAATGAGCCGTTCGGCAATGATGAACCGAATCCTTGCGGAAAAGGTTTCGTATCGCACACCGGAACAACGCACGCGGGACGTGCTTGCGTGCGTTGAGCGGATTGTCGGGGATGGATTTTTAACAGAAATGCTGCCGTCAGCCACGGCGTTTTCCGCAAAAAGCGCCTTGCGATTTAAATACCGGCCCACGGTAAAGTACTGCGTGGATTTAACGCCGGAAGAACCGGAATCGTTTGGCAGACTGCGGGTTTCGCTCCGCACCCAAAGCGCACAATTGCTTTCCGCAATGCAGGGATTTTTTCTTTTTTGGGAAGCCTTGGAGGAAAAATATCTCGCGCCGGCGCTTGGGGAAATTCCCGCACGCACCGGCACGGATCGCTATGAGCGGCTATTGGTTCGCACGGAGGAGGCACTTTCGGAAACTGACGAGGGCAATGCGATTGCCGCCTACATTAACCTGATGGACGGACTGATGAAAGCGTATTTTGAACAGCTTGGCAACCACGGCGTGGCAAAGGCGCTGGAAAACTATTATGCCGACCGCATTTCGCAGCCGGATTGGATTTTGATTTAACCGTAACAGAGAGGAGAGATTCTTATGAATGCGCAGAAATTCACACAAAAATCAATGGAAGCCGTACAGGCGGCGCAAAGCCTTGCGGCGGAATATTCCACCATGAACATTGAGCAGGAGCATTTGCTTTCGGCACTGCTTGCTCAGCCGGAAGGACTGATTCCGCAGCTGTTTACAAAAATGGGCGTGGAACCGGATTCTGTGGAAGAAAGCCTTGCCGCGGCGGTAAATGCCATTCCAAAAGTAACCGGAAGCGGACGGGAAAGCGGCTCGGTTTATGTTTCTCAGGATGTGGACAAGGCGCTTGCCGCAGCGGAAAAACAAGCCGAACAAATGAAGGACGAATATGTTTCGGTGGAGCATATCCTGCTGGGGCTGCTGAAAGCGCCGAACAAAGCACTGGCAGAGCTGTTCCGGACGTTTGGCATTACCGAAAAACGGTTTTTAACGGCGCTGAAAGA
>DBRO01000103.1:0-3576 GCA_002306005.1 Ruminococcus sp. UBA1366
GAGTGAATTTTTTATCTTGGTGGACGAGGTAGTCGAACCCACAAGGTTCGAGCCCCTCTGTCTCCACCAAAAATAAATTCGCACGGACTTGAAATCTAAATCATCAACAAAAATGATCGGCGCTTTTATTACGTTTTTCCACACGGAATATCAATATTAAAAAACATTTGACATATTTCTTTTTTTCTGCTATAATGCAAGAATAGATGGATTTTATTTTGTGTTTTCATGAACGCAAATCCGTCCTATGGTGTATTATGGAATATTTATGAGACTTAAACGAAAAACGAAGGAGCGCGATTTTATGTTTTGTCCAAAATGCGGCGCCACAAACAATGACGACGCAAAATTCTGCAAAGGCTGCGGTGCCGGACTTTCGACTCCCGTCCAATCCGCCCAGCCTGTTCAATCTGCACAACCTCCGCAGCAGCCTGCTGGTGGCGGCGTTGCAACCCAAGCACCCCCCAGTTCGCCTGCACAACCACAAGCGTCCTCCCCTGCACCGGCAATTCCCAAAAAGCCCGTAAATAAAAAAGCACTTCTCGGCATTGGTTTGGGCATTATTGCTTGTGCTGCGCTGTCTGTCGGCGGGGTTGTGATTTACAACGCCTTTTTTGACAAATCCGTGGAAAACTTTCAGTCCTACATTGCAGACGGGAAATTTAACAAAGCGGAGGATCTGTACGAAGAAAAAATCGAAGACAATGACAAGCGGGAAGAAAAAGCAGAGAAAGTTTTAGAAGAACGCCTGGATAAAATTCTGAATCTTTTCCTGACGGACGAGCTTACTTACGAGGAAGCACAAGAACAATACGACAGTATCAGAGAGCTTGAAATCCTGAAAGATAAGCAAATCTCTTCCGCTTCTGAAACACTGAGCAATGCCAATTCCAGCAAGACGAATTATAATTATGCCAAGCAGTATTTTGACAATGGTGAATATCAATATGCGCTTTCCATGATATCTGATGTGGAAGAAGATGACCTGCTCTATGACCAGTTCCAGACACTAAAAACACAAGCAACCGAAAAATATAAAGAAAGCGTATTGGATGAATGCGCCGAATATGCAGAGGAAAAGCAATATAACAACGCGATCGATCTAATCGATACGGCAATGGAATATTATTTGAAGGATGATCAGGATCTTACCGCCAAGCGCACCGAATATAAAACCGCACAGGATTGGATTGACAAGTGCGCCGATTTGGGATATGTTCCATATAATGAAACGGCACTCAACGATGGATCGGAAAACACAGAAGGGATGCTTACCGCCAATCAAGGCAGTTCCCTGTATGTGACCGCACAGGGTGACTGGCTGTACTTCTACGAAAATGGCTACTTGTACCGGTACAACTCTACCACAAAAGAAAGCATGATCATCGCAGAGCTCAAGTTTACGCCTTATGACATCAACGTCATCGGCGACCAAATTTTCCTGCGCGGCGATAATGATATGGATGATTTCTGGTTCAGCAATTACATGCTGCTCAGCCTGAAAACCGATTGTTCCGCTTTGACTACAATTACAGAGGACGACATTCAGAACCTTTACGTTACCGGAGATACCGCATACTATATTAACAAAAGTGATAACTATCTGTATTCCGTAAAAACGGACGGTACGGATCAGCAAGTGGTTGTCAAAGAAAATATTTCCTACTATCATGTGATTGGCGATACGGTGTACTACTCCACATCCGATGGAATTTTCAGCAAACAAACCGGCAAAAATTCCGTACAGATTGTCAAGGATCTGTATTCCGCAAATTTCGCGACCGATGGAAAAAGTATTTACTACTGGCAAAGCGGTGATATTTACTCTGCGGACATTAGCACCAAAAAGAGCAAAATACTATATGAAATGGGTACCTATTTCTCGAACAACACAGTGCTCACCGGCGATACCCTGTATTTTGCCATAGATGACAAAATCTACGCTTATTCCACCGACGGAAAAACCAAGCGTACCATTTCGGTGGATATCAACGAATATGACGGAATTGTCGTGATCGGCGATTATATTTATTACTACGACAACTCCTACTACGACACGCTCTGTCGGGTAAAAACCGACGGCACCGGACAGGAAACGATCAGCTTGCCGGAAACGGACTATTAATTCCCCGCAAAAAAACAAAAGTCTCCTTTTCTTCTATCTCCGCTCGTTGCGGAATAGGATGAAGAAAAGAAGGCTTTTTTTATGGAATGTGAATTCTTTCAATGCAGCCTATTTGAGCACTACAAAGTGAATCTGCCCTACCCTTCCATTTCGGACGTACCCAAAAATCGTTGCTACGCCGCCATTGTTTCCGATGGATTCGCCGGAAAAGGTTCGGAAACCACTGCCATTGCACAGTACAGCGTTCATCGGTTTTTGCTGGAAAACGCACCCGATTTAAGCGAGGCATACCAATACATTGCTTTTACAGAAATGCAGCATTTCTGGCTGCTAGGCAATTTGGTCCGGCAGTTAGGAACCTGCCCGAATCTGTATTCCATTCCCTGCAATCAGTACTGGAACGGAACTTTTCCCGCACAGCGCACAGGAATTCGTGCAATTTTGGAATCCGATATCGCGGGCGAACACGATGCCATTGCCCATTATAACCGCATGATCTGCCAAATCGACAACGAGCAGATTCAAGCGCTGTTCCGCAGGATTATTCTGGATGAGGAAAAGCACATTGCAATTCTAGAGGGCTTTCTGAATCGGTGATCCCGTTATTTACCGGTATATTGTCCAGCAAATCCTGCAAGGTAATGGAATCCACAACAGAATCTATGGCTTCAGCAAGCTTACACCACAAGTACATGGTTGGGCAGATGATGTTTCGCTCACAGGGGTTTTCGGGATCTTTCATGCACGCGACCGGTGCTAAATCTCCCTCCGTCAGGCGCAGTACCATACCCGCAGTATAATGCTCCGGCGGAAAAGCAAGCCGGTAACCACCCGTATGTCCGCGGGTGCTTTTCACATATCCCGCACGAATTAAAACCGTAATAATCTGCTCTAAATATTTCTCCGAAATGCCTTGCCTTTGTGCGATTGCCCGGACTGGGATATTCTCCCCAGTATCGTGCTGTGCCAAATCTATCATAAGTCGTAAAGCGTATCTTCCTTTCGTGGAAATCTTCACTTCGAACAGTCCTCTCCCTTTGGTGAAATCATTATACAAATCTACTCCATTATACTAAATTCATCGACTTTTGTCAAGGCGATGCAAAACCTGTTCGTAAGCTGAGCATACGTGATGTTTCTTGAAACAAAACCCCATGGGCGGCGGCGACAGATTAAACTTCGTGATTTCCGGCTGAATCATAAGACCTGCGCGTGAACCTTTTTTGGGGTTTCGCGCAGGTTTTATTATGAAAATATAAGACGACACCGCGCGTTGATGCACAATCTTTTCCATCCACAATCCACCAGGCGCAAAAGATATCCCAGTATATGAAATCCCACCAGTAAAAAACAGCCCCATGCCGCAAGAGACTGGATCATACCGAAAACTGCTTTCTCGTTCTTTTATAGAAGCGTCCGTTGCGGAATGTTTAAAAAAGTTATAAACTTTT
>DBRO01000103.1:3608-30645 GCA_002306005.1 Ruminococcus sp. UBA1366
TTTTTTGCTTGACAATCGTTTGATTGTCCGCTATAATGTTTTATGTCAAACTGTTGGATGGGAAACTATTTTTTTCGGAAAGGAGCTACTATGCAAGTAAACACAGTCGGACATGAACTGCGCTCACTCCACAATCTCATTCGCCGGTACTTTGAATTTTCTTCCCACCGGCATGAGATTGAAAGCGCGACCAGCAACAACGGCTGGATTATTGCGTTTCTATCAGAAAACGAGGAGCGCGATATTTTCCAGAAAGACATTGAGGAGTATTTTACCATAACCAAATCCACGGCATCAAAAGTGCTCTCTCTAATGGAGCAGAAAGGTTTGGTGGAACGACGGGCGGTTTCCGCTGATGCGCGCTTACGCAAAATCGTACTGACAGACAAAGCACGGGGACTGAGCAAGATTATGCAGGAGGACGGCAAAAACATGGAGGCGGCACTGCTGGACGGGTTCAGTCCGGAGGAAATCCGCACCTTACTGGGGTATATTTCCCGCATGAAACACAACATTGCAAGCCGGTCGGCAAGCCGGCAATCTGATTGAGGCAACACCGCACAGGCACCCCGCATCATTACGCGGTGTCCCCTTAACAACATTTTCAGGAGGCATTATGCTAAAAAAACTACTGGCAAGCCTGCGTGAATACAAAAAAGAAGCTCTTCTCACGCCGGTTTTTGTGACGTTTGAATCCATTATTGAAATTATTATTCCGACGATTATGGCAATCCTAATTGACCAAGGCATTGAGAAATCCAACTTTAGCATGGTGATGAAAACCGGTGCGGTGCTGTTGGTTTTCGCGGCAATTTCGCTGGTTTGCGGTATTCTTGCCGGAAAAAATGCCGCTTATGCTTCGGCGGGATATGCACAAAATCTGCGGAAAGATATTTTCTACAAGGTACAAACCTTTTCTTTCTCAAACATTGATAAATTCTCCACAGCGGGCATTATTACGCGCCTAACCACGGATGTGACGAATTTGCAGAACGCATTTCAGATGATGATCCGGCTGGCGGTTCGTGCGCCGATGATGATTATTTTTGCAATGATTTTCTCTTTCATGATTGATGTGAAGCTCTCTTTGGTGTTNNGTTTTTGTGCGCGTTTTTAACACCTACGACAAGCTGAACAATGTGGTGGAAGAAAATCTGCGCGGAATTCGTGTAGTAAAAAGCTTCCATCGGGAGGGACATGAGGAAAGCAAGTTCAACCATATTTCTCAGCTGATTTTTAATGACTTCACCCGTGCGGAAAAGCGCATTGCGTTTAATATGCCTTTGATGCAACTCTGCTTGTATGTAAGCATGATTTTACTTTCTTGGCTGGGTGCAAAGGGCATTGTGGCTTCCGGCAACAATCCGGATTTGGGGCTTTCCACCGGTGAACTGGCAAGCTTGATTACGTATGCGATGCAGATTCTGATGAGCCTGATGATGCTTTCTATGATTTTTGTAATGGTCATTATCTCTCGCGCATCGGCGGAACGCATTGTGGAAATTTTAGACGAAACCAGCGATTTGCAAAATGGCGAAAATCCGATTACCGCCATTCCGGACGGCTCGGTGTGCTTTGAGGACGTAAGCTTTTCCTATTCCAGAAAAGCGGACAAGCCGGTGCTTTCGCACATAAAAATCAATATCCAATCCGGCGAAACCGTGGGGATTCTGGGTGCAACGGGCTCTTCAAAATCCAGCTTGGTGCAGTTAATTCCCCGCTTATACGATACCACGGATGGCCGTGTTTTGGTGGGCGGTTCGGATGTGCGCGATTACGACTTGGAAACGCTCCGGAACGGCGTTGCGATGGTTTTGCAGAAGAACGTGCTGTTTTCCGGCACGATTAAAGAAAACCTGCGCTGGGGCAACGAAACCGCAACCGATGAGGAACTCATCGAAGCCTGTCGTTTGGCACAGGCGGACGGGTTTATTCAAAGCTTTCCGAACAAGTACGACACGCACATTGAACAGGGCGGTTCGAACGTTTCCGGCGGACAGCGCCAACGGCTTTGCATTGCCCGCGCGCTTTTGAAAAAGCCGAAAATCCTGATTCTGGACGATTCCACCAGTGCGGTGGACACCAAAACAGACAGTGAGATTCGCGCCGGACTGCGTGCATATCTTCCTGATACAACGAAGTTTATCATTGCACAGCGCGCCGCTTCCGTACAGGACGCGGACAAGATTCTTGTGATGGACGACGGCAAGATTTACGCTGCCGGCACGCACGAGGAGCTTTTAGAAACCTGTGATATTTACCGCGAGGTTTACCGTTCGCAGAACCGTATGACCGAACCGGAAGGAGGTGCTGACCATGCCTAAGAATAAGAAGCTTCCGCCGAAAGGCTTGCCGGAGGGCGAGATGCCTTCGCAGAGAATGCCGGCGGATTTTAAGCCGGGGACATTAAAGCGGTTATTCTCCTACATGACAGAATACAAGGCACGGCTGGTACTGGTGGTTATTTTCATTATTTTAAGTGCGGCGGCGAGTGCTGGGTCTTCCCTGTTTATCAAAATGCTGATTGATGATTACATTACGCCGCTGATTGGCGCGGCGAATCCCGATTATGCGCCGTTGTTCCATGCGATTTGTGTGATGGCTGTGATTTTTCTGATCGGTGTGGTTTCCACGCTGTTTTACAACCGGATCCTTGTGGTTGTGGCGCAGGGTACGCTGAAAAAAATCCGCGACAAGATGTTCGCGCATATGCAGTCCTTGCCGATTAAGTACTTTGACACGCACACCTACGGCGATGTGATGAGCCGTTACACCAACGACACAGATACGCTCCGTCAGGCGATTGCACAGAGCCTGCCGCAGCTGTTTTCCTCCATTATGATGGTAGCTGCGGCGTTTTTTGCCATGCTGTATTTAAGCGTTGGGTTTACGGCGTTTGTAGTGGTGTTTTCCATTATCCTGCTGAAAATCATTCGGTATTTGGTCAGCAAAAGCGGCGTGTATTTCTTCCGCCAACAACGCGAGCTAGGCGATGTGAACGGCTACATTGAGGAAATTATCAACGGACAAAAAGTTGTAAAGGTTTTCTGTCACGAGGAACAGGCGGAGGCGGATTTTAACAAGCGGAACGAATCCCTTTGCCATGCGGCGGCAGAGGCGAACAAGTACGGCAACATTACGATGCCTGTGGTGGGTAATCTGGGCTATCTGCTGTATGTGCTAATTGCGATTTTGGGCGGCATTGCCGGTATTGCCGCGCTGCCAAACCTAAGCCTGACGGGGTTGGGAACGCTTACTGTTGGCACAATTGTGGCGTTTTTGACGCTTTCGCGGAGTTTTATTAACCCGATTGGGCAGATTTCCATGCAGTTTAATATGATTATCATGGCACTGGCGGGGGCTTCCCGAATTTTTGAGCTGATGGACGAGGAGCCCGAATTTGACGAAGGCTATGTAACTTTGGTAAACGTCAAAGAAGTGGATGGACAGCTCACCGAATGCGAGGAACGCACGAATGTTTGGGCTTGGAAACACCCACACAGTGACGGCACGGTGACTTACACGCCTTTACATGGAGAAATCCGTTTTTACGATGTGGATTTTGGTTACGCAGAAGACAAACCGGTGCTTCACAACATTACACTATACGCGAAAACAGGGCAGAAAGTTGCATTCGTTGGTGCAACCGGCGCAGGAAAAACTACAATTACAAACCTGATTAACCGATTTTATGACATTGCGGACGGAAAAATCCGCTATGACGGCATTAACATTAACAAAATTAAGAAAGCCGATTTGCGGCGTTCGCTTGGCATTGTTTTGCAGGATGTGAATCTCTTTACCGGCACGGTGATGGAGAACATTCGGTACGGCAAGTTGGATGCAACGGACGAGGAATGCATTTCCGCGGCAAAGCTTGCCAACGCAGACGGGTTTATCCGGATGCTCCCCAACGGCTACCAGACGGTGTTGGAGGGCGATGGCAGCGGGCTTTCACAAGGACAGCGACAGCTGATTTCTATTGCCCGCGCGGCGGTTGCCAATCCGCCTGTGATGATTCTGGATGAGGCTACTTCCTCCATTGACACCCGCACGGAGGCGATTGTACAAAAGGGCATGGACGCGCTGATGTGCGGACGCACGGTTTTTGTCATTGCACACAGGCTTTCCACAGTACAGAATTCCGATGTGATTATGGTTTTGGAAAATGGTCACATTATTGAGCGTGGCAGTCATGATGAACTGGTTGCCAAAAAGGGCAAGTACTATCAGCTTTACACCGGTGCGTTTGAACTGGAATAGGCACAAAATACAAAAGGCTCTGTTCTTCCAAATTGGAAAAGCAGAGCTTTTTATTATTCGTTTCCAAACATGGCTTTGAGCGTTTCGGTTAGTTTGCTATTTTCGTTGTAATCCACGGGGCAATCGATAATGGTCGGTTCTTTTTGCGAAAAAGCTTCTTCCAAAACCGGAATTAATTCTTGCGCTTTTGTAACCCGGTAGCCTTTGAGTCCGAAACTTTCCGCCAGCTTGACAAAGTCCGGATTGGAAAAGTCCACGCAAAAGCTTTCGCCGTACTGGTCCATTTCCTTCCACTTAATTAAACCGTAGGAATCATCGTGAAAAATCAGCGTGACAAAGGCAAGCTTCAGCCGTTTGGCGGTTTCTAATTCCTGCACGTTCATTAAAAAGCCGCCGTCGCCGGTTATGGCAAGTACACGCTTATCGGGCGAAACCAATTTCGCGGTAATCGCGCCCGGCAGGGCGATGCCCATGGAGGCAAACCCATTAGAAATAATACAGGTATTTGGCTCATAGCAATGATACTCTCGGGCAATCCACATTTTATGCGCACCCACATCGGAAAGCACAATATCGCCAGCGCCCATGACTTTTCTTACATCGCAAAGGATTTTTTGCGGTTTCATCGGGAAGGCGGTATCGCTTTCGTGCCGATTATCCGCTTCTACCATTTGCTTTTTTATCGAAAATATGTACTCCGGCTGGGCGGTGCGCGAACAGCGTCGGCGGATATTATCCAAGGACTCGGAGATATCGCCGACGACCTCCACAGAGGGCTGGTACAGTTTATTAATATGCGCGGGGCGCGTATCAATATGAATAATCTCAAATCGATTCTGGGCGTTCCACTTTGCGGGGGCGTATTCCACCAAATCGTACCCCACGGCGATCACCATATCGGCGGATTCAATAATTTTATTGACATAATCCTTTTGCGGAATACCGATGGTCCACATGGCATACGGATTATCAAACGGAATAATGCCCTTTGCCATCATGGTGTTAATCACGGGGATTTTTAAATGCTCTGCAAATGCGGTGAGCGCTTTGCTGGTATGATTGCGCACCGCACCGCTTCCTGCTAAAATTACCGGATTTTTTGCCTGAAAAATCAGCGAAGCAGCTTCCTCAATCTCCTGAAATTCTGCCATTTCCTTGGGATTTTCCTGCTTATGCAGGGGCTTTTCCGCCGGACTGACCGGCTTTCGTGCAACGTTGACGGGTAAATCAATATGGCACGCGCCGGGTTTTTCGCTTTCCGCATACTTAAATGCAATCCGTACGATTTCATTCACAGATTCCGGACGGACAATCTGTTTGCTCCGTTTGGTAATCGGCTCAAACATTTTTACCAAATCCAGATACTGATGCGAGGTCAGATGCATTTTATCCGTTCCCACCTGTCCGGTAATGGCAATCATGGGGGCACCGTCGCTTTGTGCATCGGCAACGCCGGTAACCAGATTCGTAGCACCCGGTCCCAATGTGGAAAGACACACGCCGGCGTTTCCGGTTAATCTGCCATAGACATCCGCCATAAATGCCGCGCCCTGCTCGTGCCTTGTAATAATAAACTGAATCCGCGAGTTTTGCAGTGCCTTTACCACCTCCAGATTTTCTTCTCCGGGAATCCCGAATACGTATTCCACCTTTTCCTGTTCCAGACATTCTACAAGAAACTGCGCCGCATTTTTTTGTTCGACTTGATTTTCCTGCATAAAGAAACTATCATTCCTTTTTTCTGCTTGTCTGCTCCGGAATTTTTCCGGAGGACCGCACCCGATTTATGAAATTTTGCCTTTTCTTTTGCACTAAAACTTTGCCCGGAACCGATCGTACCGGAACGCGCTTAAATCCACCGATGGCGTTTCCTCTGCAAGCAGTTGAGCCAGGACATACCCAGCCGCGGGTCCAATGCCAAAGCCATGACCGGTAAACCCGCAGGCGATGACCAGTCCCGGCACTTCCGGCGTATCACTCAGCACGGGAACGCCGTCCACGCACTCATCAATCCAGCCCGCCCATGTCCGGACGATTTTCACATCGCTGAGCACGGGAAAATACCGAATAATGGCACGGCTGATATACGATGCAGTCAAATTCGTACTGGCATCGGAGGCAAAATCCCGCCGGACGGCTTCCAGACCGGATGAGCCGCCGAACACAAATGAACCATGCTTACTTTGATGTCCGTAAAAATCCGCCGTCGCCGTACCAAGCATCTGATAAAACATCGGCGGCTGGGCTTCGGTTACCAACGTTTCCAGCAAAAGCTTGCTCATGGGAATATCAATGCCCACGGATTTCAGAATTTCGCGGCTTTCGTATCCGGCGGCAACCAACACCTGCTGGGCCTCAAAAACTTGATTTTGCGTGACGACATAGCGGATTTTACCCTGATATTTTCGCAGTGCGGTAACAGATTCTCCGGTATAGAACTGCACACCAAGCCGGCGGGCGTTTTTATAATACCCCAGCGTTGTGGTAAGCGGGTTGGCATGACCGTCCGTCGGACACCAGCTTGCGCCGATGACTTCATCGGAAAGATAGGGACAAATTTCTCGTGCCTCCGCACCGGACACCATGCTGACATCCAGACCGCAGGCGCGTGCATTTTCCGCAAGGCGAGAAAGAATCCGAAGATGCTCCTCGGTTTTTCCCAGTCGCAGATTGCCTTTTTGCATATACTCCACATCAGTACCAAGTTCTTCGCTCAGATTCTGCCAAAGGTATTTAATGCCAAACATCATGAGCGGAAGCTCACGCTTATCCCTGCCGGACTGGCGCACACCGCCGCCGTTGCGCGCAGAACCGCCGTTGCCTACCGTATCATTTTGATCCAGAACGATGACCGTTCTGCCCTTTTTCGCTAAATAATAGGCTGTGGCACAGCCGATAATTCCACTTCCGATGATGATGACATCCGCAGTTTTTGCCATGGAGTTATTCCTCACTTTCTTTTCCGAGCACCTGCATTTCCACCGGACGAACAGGTGCGCGTCCGGTTGCCGGCTCTAAGTCGTCCGGCTTTACGCCCAGTTCTTTTGCAACAATTCCTTTTACCAACTTACCGCAGGTTTGTCCCTGACACAGTCCCATTCCGGTACGCAGATAACGGCGGATTTCCTTGATCGTTACCATACCATCGCAGACGGCTTTGCGGATTTCGCCTTTTGTGATTTCCTCGCATCTACAAATAATTAAATCATCGTCCGGTTCGCTATGCCATTGGATCGGTTTTACCCGGAGGTTTTCATGTTCTTTCATCGCGTTATCCTTTCTGTTCCGAGGATTTTACGGCAAAAAATCTTGCTTTTTGGCTCATCTCTTTCGGGACTTTCATCGTCAACAGATTGGTTTTATCAAATGCCGGATTGGCTTTCACGCTCAGCACTTCCGCTTCACAAACTGGATTGCCGCTTCTGTCCAGTGCAACCCCAATGGTACCCACCGCCGGCAAAGGCAGAAATTCATATGGAATGGTTACGGATGCGTGGGTTTGGTCGTACGAATCATTCACCAGAAAAATTGCCTGACCGGAACAGGATGCAACACAGAGTCCGCATCCGGAGCAGGCGGAATTTTCGTCCACCACCGGCAATGCGGTAATGTTGTCCCCTACCATAATACAATGCCTTGGACAAACATCCTGACAGGGGTTACATGGAATATTTTGTGTACACTCAATCACCGGATGGATCCCTTTTTGGGTATGGAAACCAGGAAATCGCTCAATTTCCTGCTCCTCCAGATAGCCTTTGGTAAGCAGGCTGTTTGAAATCCGGATACCTTCCTCGGTTTGTTCAATGATTTTTCCCCGATTACCGGGTGCAAACATGCCCTGCCGGAGGGCTTCCAGCGATGCTTGGAGCTTACTGATTTCCTCCGATGCGGGGGCTTCGCCCAAATAGCCCAGCTTTCGCGCCGCGGAAATCGCCGCAATTCTGCCTTCGATCATGGCGGAACTGGCTTCCTCAATGCCGGAAACATCGCCCGCCACATACAGTCCTTCTACGGACGTTTCCCCATCTGCATTGCAGACCGGTACCGTTCCGCCTTTTGCAGAGACAGTTTGCATCTGACAGCCTGCCATATCCAGCAGCTGCGACATGGGCGATAAGCCCACCGCGATACAGACCGTATCCACGTCCAGCTGTTTTTCCGTGCCGGAAATGCATTGATAGGCTTCATCCACTTCTCCAATAACAACACCGGTAACATGGTCGGTGCCTTCCGCCCGAACAATGGTATGCCCCATATAAAACGGTACACCGCAACGGGCAATTTTAGCGGCATGGACACCGTATCCGCCGATTTTTTTTGCCACATCCACAATGCCTACCAGTTCGCACCCGCACTGCATGAGTTGATAGCTGACGACCAGTCCCACGTTTCCGCTGCCCACCATCAGCACCCGTTTGCCCGGCAGAACACCATGGAGATTAATCATTGTTTGGGCAGCGCCTGCGCCCATAACACCCGGCAGTGTCCAGCCGGGGAACGCAATCATATTCTCCGATGCGCCCGTGGCAACCAGAATTGTATCCCCTTTCACATGCCGCACAGTATCGTTATGGCGGACGATCACTTCCTTATCGGCATAAATGCCGGTTACCACGGCGTTGAGCAGCACCTCCACGCCCAATTCGTTTGCCTGCTTTAGCAAAGCCTCGCCAATTCGGAATCCGCGCACTTTTGCCTGATGTTCCTTGGAACCGAAAAATTTATGAATTTGCTTGAAAAGCTGTCCGCCGGGTTTTGCGTTTTCGTCAAATACCGCCACGCACATACCATGTTTTGCGGCTTCCACGGCGGCGGAAAGTCCTGCCGGCCCTGCGCCGACAATGATCATATCATATCGTTTCATGTACTCTGCTTCCTTTTTTTGCGAGATTACCGGATTGGGATGAATCCTAAGTTATTCCGGCTTTTGGCGGCTAACACCATACTGTGTCCGGACATCCATACCTTCCTCCAACGGAGTAACACAGGTACGGACATTGATTTTTCCATTTACGCACATTACGCAATCCGTACAGCGGCCAATCGCACAGAAAACGCCGCGCGGTTCGTGCCGCTTTGTGGTATAGCGATGCACCATAACCCCTGCGGCTTTCAATGCCGCGGCGATGGGTTCGCCCTCATAGCCGGTCAGTTCCTTCCCATCGAAGGTAAAGCGCACCAGCCTGCCCTTTTGTATTTCCCCCAAAATGGGATGATTTTCTATCCGAAGCATGAGATAAACTTCCTTTCCTGCGGATTTTAAAACATAGCGGGTTTTTCCCAAAGCGTCAGCGGGATGCCCAGCCCTTTCTCCTTGGCGTTTTGATACAGCACAGTTCCCCACGCAACGTCTTCCACGGGCATTCCGCCGGTGGTGAACAGGATAATCTCCTCTTTTTTACGTGGTTTTGCGGTGCCGTTAATGAACGCGCCCAAATCCTCTATCTGCTCCCGTTTCATTTTTCCGTCGTGAATTAAATCCAGATAATAAACCGCCAGCATATCAATCGCACTGTAATAAGGATAGGTATATTCCTCCCGCCACGATTCGTACATCAGCCAATGATCCGCGACATTTCTAGCGCGGTTTACAATAAAATCATCGTCCAAATCGATACTGGCAGGTAAAATCAGCAATGCGCCTTTTTTTATCCACTCCTCGCAAATCTTCGGGTCTGCTTTTGAACCGGAGGTCGCGACAAGTACAACGTCGCTTTCGCGCACGGCAGTTTCCATTTCCAGCGTGAGAACCGTATGCTTTACCTGCGGACAGCGCGCTTTGATGTACGCTTCAAACCGCTTGGCGCTCTCCATCCTTCTTCCGCAGATTTTTACGGTATCAATCTCCGGACAGGCATCCAAAATACCTTGTGTGGATGTTTTTGAAATCACACCGGGTCCGATTACGCCCAAAACTTTAGCTTCTTTGTTCGCCAAAACCTTTGCGGCAACCCCCGGCACCGCACCGGTACGCACGGCACTGAGTAAATTCGCAGACTGCACTGCCACGGG
Source organism: Ruminococcus sp. UBA1366 (assembly GCA_002306005.1). Classification (GTDB taxonomy): domain Bacteria; phylum Bacillota; class Clostridia; order Oscillospirales; family Ruminococcaceae; genus UBA1366. The sequence goes on from DBRO01000103.1 coordinate 13,887, forward strand.
TGCACCGGTATCCTTATCGTTGAGAATATTCATTAAAATAGAGCGCGGCAGCCCTTTTTGGATGTTCTCCCGATTGGAGCCATACCACTTTACGCCGCAAATATCAAAGCTTCCGCCAAGGTAGGCGGGCATTGCCATAAACCGTCTGTCCGGCCCGTTTTTCGGCATATTTGCAAACGGAGGGTGATCGGGAAAATCCATCATAATTCCGTGAGAATTATGATTTTGGCTGCCCATTACATAATCGCCTTTTTGCAGCAAACCAAACATTTCTTCCATCACTTCAATACACCGATGCATATCCATGACGCCGGCATCGATCATGCACGGTTCGTCCATATAAAGAAATTCAATCCGAGTATCCATATTCTTTTCCTGCCCGCAGGCAGTCCAGCCTCCTTTTTCACGCTGATCCTCAAACTGCTAATCAAACCAGCCGGTCGGTGCGACATTCATATTGATATTAATCTGCTTTACCTCGGTAAAATCATCCAGACCGCTTGTACCCAGTTCTCTGCCGATACCGCTTTGTTTATAGCCGCCCCACGGTGCTTCCGGATAAACCGGTCCATAAGTATTCACCCATGTAATGCCTGCACGGAGGCTTCGCACCACACGCAGGGCTTTTGCACTGTCGCCGGTGAACACCCCTGCTGCCAACCCATAATCCGTATCGTTTGCAAGGGCAATGGCTTCTTCTTCCCCATGAAATTTTTGAAATACGACCACCGGTCCGAAGATTTCTTCCCGCACAATGTGCATATCCGGTGTGGTATCGGTAAAAACGGCGGGGGCGACATAGTATCCATTTTGCAGCGGCGGTTCTGTGAAACGATAGCCGCCGCACACAAGTGTTGCGCCTTCCTGCTTTCCGGTTTGGATATAGCCCAGCACTTTTTCCATATGAGCGCGGCTAATCAACGGACCCATCCGCACGTCCTGTTCCATACCGTTGCCGATTTTGATTTTCTTTACGCCTTCCACAAAGGCTTCCAAATACGCATCGTATATCGTATCCTCCACCAAAATCCGCGAGCCTGCACTGCAAACTTCGCCTTGATTATAAAACATGCCAAATAAGCCGTAATCCACTGCTGTTTTGAAATCCGCGTCCGCAAACATGAGGTTGGGGGATTTTCCACCCAGCTCCAACGTAACGCTTTTCATCGTTTGTGCCGCAGAAGCCATAATTTTTCTTCCGGTTTGGATGCCGCCGGTAAATGCAATTTTATCCACTTCCTTGCTGGCGACCAGTCTGTCTCCCGCCACAGCACCGCCGCCCAGCACGAGGTTTACAACGCCTGCTGGTATGCCGCATTCGCTCAGTAATTCGCACATCCGGACGGCGGATAGCGGGGTAAACTCAGAGGGCTTTAACACCACGGTATTGCCGGCGGCAAGCGCGGGTGCAAGCTTCCACACTGCCAGAGAAATGGGGAAATTCCATGCGACAATCAAGCCGCACACGCCGATGGGTTCCCGCACGGTCATGGCGTGGATATCCGGATTGGAAACCGCATAGGTTTGTCCGCTTGGTTTTGTAATCATTCCAGCATAATATCGGATCACTGCGACAGAGTCATACACATCATATTCGGATTCGATATAGGGTTTGCCGGTATTTTGGGTTTCCATACGGGCAAGGTTTTGTACATCCGCTTCCATTGCATTCGCAAACCGATCCAGCACCGCCGCTCTTTCATAGGCGGGCATACTGCTCCAAATGCCTGAATCAAACGCTTTTCTTGCGGCAGAAACAGCGCGGTCCACGTCGATTTCTCCCGCTTCATATGCTTGTGTCAGGACGGTTCCATCCGCAGGATTGCGGATTTCCCGCACTTGTCCGCTTTCCGATGCGACCCATTCCCCGTCTATCCATAATTTTAAACGCTCCATGAGGGACTCCTTTCCTGTGCTGAAAAATTTCCGGACTTTCATACCGGCTACGGCGTCATGAGCAACGCATTGATTTTTTCCACCAGTGCATAAAACTCCGGGGTATCTTTTAAATCCAGCGTCCGTTTATAAGGCAGATACACGGGGATTTCCTCGCGGATTTTGCCCGGTCTGGCGCTCATAACATAGATTTTTGTTGCCAAAAAAACCGCTTCGGCAATATCGTGCGTCACAAAGGCAATCGTTGTTTTTTCCTGCTCCCAAATTCTACGGACAAACAGCTGCATTTGCGATTTTGTTATCGGATCCAGCGCACCGAACGGTTCGTCCATTAAAATCATTTCCGGATTAGTCACCAGTGCGCGTGCAATGGCAACACGCTGTTTCATGCCGCCGGAAAGCTGTTTTGGATAGGCTTTTGCGAATTTTCTCAGTCCGATGGTATCCAAATACTGCTCTGAACGTTCTTTTCGTTCGGCTTTTGTCATTTTTTTATGCTTTAATCCATACTGGATATTCTTCTCCACCGTGAGCCACGGAAACAAGGTATACCCTTGGAACACCATGCCTCTATCCTCTCCCGGACCGACAACGGGTTTGTCCTTAATCGTGATTTCGCCCTTGGTTGGAAAATCCAGTCCGGCAAGCATCCGGAGCAATGTGGATTTTCCACAGCCGGATGTACCGACAATGCACACAAATTCGTTCTTTAAAACCTCCGTATAGCAGTTTTCCATGGCTTTGACTGATTTTTTGGAAGTTTTATAGACCTTTTCGATGTTTTCCGCTGAGATAATCGTTGTGGCAACCTTTGCTTCGATGCCGCCGGTTTGTCTTTCTTCCACGTTTTCTCTTCCTTTCTCCGAACGGTCTATTTTCATTTCTATGCGCGGTAGACAATTTCACCGTCGCAGATGGTTAGGGCAACCTGTGCTGACAGCAATTCTTCTCCTTGCAGGGCGAACAGATTGCGGTCATACACGGTGATGTCGGCGAGTTTGCCTTCCGCCAACGTACCCAGTTCCGTTTCCCGCCGAGCCATATACGCGCCCCCTGCCGTATATGCGTGCAAGACTTCCTCCAGCTTGAGCTTTTGTTCCGGCAAAAATCCGCCTTGCGGGGTTTGATCCGGAAAAAGCCGGTCCGTGGCGCTGTACATCACTTGCAACGGGTTTAAATCCACCACGGGAAAATCCGTTCCCACCGCAAGCGGCACGCCGTTATCCAAAAATCTGCGGAACGCCCAGAGATTCTTCTCCCGCGTTTTGCCGATGGTTTTTTGATACAACGACTGCGTATAGCTTTCCGCCGAAGCAATATGGGGCGGCTGCACGGAAGCGATTACGCCCAGTTCTGCAAATCTTGCAAAATCAGCATCGTCCGTTAAGTCACAATGCTCCACGGACATCCGGCTTCCGGTTGCTCCGTTGGTTTGCAGCGCTTCTGCATAACAATCCAGCGCAAATCTCACTGCGCCGTCGCCGGTGGCGTGCAGGTGGATCGAATATCCCTGCTTGTGTGCTTCTACCACACAGCGCCGGGTTTGCTGTAAATCAGAAAGCGGAAAAGAACGCGGTGCGGTAGGGTCATCCGTATAGTTATCCAACATGATACTGGTATGCGTGACGATTACACCATCCAAAAAGCCCTTGACCCCGTTATGCACAAGCTTTCCGGTTTGATACTTCTGCGATACGGCTTTTGTTTGCTCCGGTGGGGCAAACAAATCCGTTGCAAAATGAATCCGCACCGGCAGTTTTTTGTTCTGTTCCAATGCATCAAACACGGCATGATTGCCAAGGTCAATCCCAAAGAACGGCTGCATATCATTCACCGAAGTTATCCCACAGCGGGAGCAATACGGAAGATTCCGCGCAAAAATTTGATATTCAGTTTCTTTGCTGAAAGCAAATGCGGTTGCGATAATACAGGACGCGGCGTTTTCCAGAAAAAAGCCGGTCGGTTCGCCGTTTTCCTGCCGAAAAATTTTTCCGTAGGGAACCTCCGGCGTTTGCGCGGAGATTTGACAGACTTCCAGTGCTTTGGAATTCACCCAAACGGCGTGGGCATCCACATTCAGCAGACACACCGGCACGTCCGGAAAATAGCGGTCGAGTGTTTCCTTCACAGGATACGCGGGTTCGTCCCACCACGAATGATACCAGCGAAAGCCCAATGCCCACGGATGTTCCAGTAACTTTTCCGGATGCAAATCATAAAACCGACGCAGCTGCTGTGCGGCTTCTTCCTCCGAATGCGCCGCGGCAAGACTGGGGTATTCCTGATACAGGCAGCCTGACAGAAAATGCACATGGTCATCATGCAGTCCGGGTAAAATCAAGCCCTCACCACAAGAAATGATTTTGGTATTCTCCCCCGCATAACGCAGCACCTGCGATTCTGTTCCCACGGCAAGAATCCGGTTATCCTTTATGGCAACGCCGCCCGACAACAGCGTGTTTTGTGTGCCGGTAAAAATATGCTTTCCCAACAACAAAATATCCGCTTGCTTTTGCATGGTTCTCCCCCCTTACCAGTCTGCGCTAATATATGGCTTCGTCGTTTTTTTGCTGAGTACGTATCCTGTGGATCTCATCCACCGGTGCGATAAAAATCTTGCCGTCGCCGGCATTCCCGGACGAATTGACTTCCAGCACCGCCTGCACCAGCGCGTCCACGTCTTGATCCGTTACGTAAATATCTATCATTTTTTTTGCGACAAACTCCATACCAACTGCATTACCGCTCTGCGCAGCTTTAACAGCTTCATAATCCGCACGCTTTTTACCCCGCCCGGTAATTTCCTTTACACTCATGGCACCAAATCCCGCCTGCAATAAACGTGCTTTGGTTTGGACATATCGGTTTGGGCGAATAATAATCGTAACCTGTTTCATAGCAATTCCACTTTTCATCGGTGCTTCTTTTAACAGCTTGCACCAAAAAACTCCTTTCGCAGAAATAAGAAAACCAACGCCGGCGAATTACAGTGTCTCTTTTCCCGTACTAATGGTCACGGCGCGTTCCACCGTGGAAACAAAGATTTTACCATCGCCGTAAGAGCCTTTTCCGGAGGTTTTTGCCGCTTTGGTAATCACAGAAACCACCGTATCGCAATCCTGATCTTCAACAACTATCATCAGCATTTCTTTCGGCAGCTCATCGTAATAGGTCTCCCCGACCTTTAACCCGTGTTGTTTTCCCCTGCCAAGAATACTAATCCGGCTGACTGCCGGAAAGCCTTTCTGTTCCAGTTCCGCCATGACTTCATGCGCTTTTTCCGGTCGGACGACCGCTGTGATTTTTTTCATTTGTCTTCAATCCTTTCTAAGAAATCGATCCGCGCTGTGCGCCGAGGATTCTCGCATCGACTGCTACGATTCCGGATTCGTACGCAAACACGGGGTTTAAATCTGCCTCCGTGATTTCCGGATAGCGAAACGGCAATTCGGAAAACCGTACGATTGCTTCTGCCAGCGCATCAAAATCCACCGGTTTTTCTCCGCGCACGCCTTTTAAAATTTGATAAGTTTGGATGCTTTCGATCATTTCCATTGCTGTTTCTTTAGAAACCGGCGCAACACGCAGTGCGAGATCTCCCAGCACTTCTGTATAGATTCCGCCCAAACCAAAGGCAACAACCGCACCAAACTGCGGATCGGTGGTAATGCCAAGAATTACTTCCCTGCCCTTAGGATAAGCCGGACAAACCAGCACACCGCGGAAGTCCTTTCCTTCTGCAATTTTTTTCAAATCTGCAAAGGCTTTTTCTGCTGCAGTTTGATTCTGAATATTTAAAATCACGCCGCCCACGTCGGATTTATGAATAATATCCGGCGAAACAACTTTCATAACGACCGGATAGCCAATTTGTTCACACGCACGGCAGGCTTGCTCCGCATTTTGCACAAACAGGTTTGTTCCAACGGGGATTCCCTGCTTCTCCATGAGCTCTTTTGCCTGATGTTCTAAGAGCATCCCGTTTTCCATTTGCAGCGGCTGTTGGGCTGCTTGCGGTATCGGCACGGGGGTATTCCGGCTTTTTCTCCGTTCATACTGCATCATGGCGGAAAGCGTTTGTACGGCACGTTCACCAATCGGATATTCCGGTATGCCATGCGCTTTTAAATACTGACGGCTTTCTTCGATATCCGCACCCACGGACAGGACGGCAAGCACTGGTTTTCCGGTTTCCTCCGCGGCTTTACCAATTGCTTGCGCCACAGGCATGGACTTTAAATACGGCGTGCCGATATACAGCACCAATGCATGGTCATAGCTGTGTTTGAGTCCTTCCGCAAGACTGCGGTAATAGTCCTCGCCCGTACCCTCCACGGTTAAATCAATCGGATTTTTCAGTCCCGCATAGGAGGGCAGGAATTTCCCCAATGTTTGCTGTAAATCTTCCTCCGGCATAGGCAGGCGGATATCCCCTTGCTCACAGCAATCCGTTGCCATAACGCCGGGGCCGCCGGAATTCGTGACAATCAATAGCCGCTCCCCTGCCACGGCGTGAAGCATGGAAAAGCCCTTGCATAGGTCAAGCATTTCTTCCAGATTTTCCACCCGGATTGCACCGCACTGCTTGATTGCCGCATCAAATACTTTTTCTGAGCCGGACATGGCTCCGGTATGGGATAATGCCGCACGCTGTCCGGTGGCGGTCTTCCCCGATTTTACCACAATGACCGGTTTGATTTTCGTAAGCTCCGACAGCGCCTGCATAAAGGCTCTGCCGTTGTGTACGCTTTCTAAATATAAAGCCACAACGGCGGTCTGGGTATCATCTTTCAGCCATTGCAAAAAATCAATCACCGAAACATCCAGTGCGTTGCCATAGCTGACGAATTTTGAAATGCCCAGTCCTTCTTCTTTTGCCATGGACATGAGCATCCCGCCGACTGCGCCGCTTTGCGATATCACGGCGATATTGCCTTTCTCCGGACGTGTTTCCAGCGTTGCAAGCAAATTCGCATGCGGGTTGACAATCCCAGCACAGTTCGGTCCAACAAAGCGGATTCCGTATTTTTTAGCAACCGCAATCAGCTCCTGTTCGCCCTCCGTATTGCCTGCCTCGGAAAAACCGGACGTGATAATCACCGCCGCTCGGATGCCTTTTTGCCCGCATTGTTCCAGATTGCTTTTTACGGTAAATGCGGGAGAAGCGATAACGGCAAGATCCACCGGTTCTTCAATCTCCAGTACCGAGGCATATCCCCGTACCTGCTCTACGCCCATGGCTTTGGGATTGACCGCATAAATGCGCGGCATACCGCCTTCCAGCAGACGATGAATTAAGATATTGGCAAGCTTTCCTTCCGATGCAGAACCGATCACTGCCACGCTTTCGGGACAAAACAATGCTTGATCACTCATATCCTTGTTCTCTGCGCATGGCAGAAAACACGCCTCCCTTTTATTGATGATTTTTTGCTATGCACGAACGTTCGCTTTTAGGCCCTCAGCAAATGCATACAGGTTGGTTTCCGCGCCCTTAGGCCATTTTTCGCGAATACTCTTTGCAATTTCTTCTTCCGTAAAAATTTTCTTTAACGCGGTGTGCCGCATGAGCGCGCCTAAAATATAGATATTATCCCGCACGGGTTTGCCCTGATATTCCGGCAGGGAGGACGCACGCAGCACATGAAGCACTCCGCCCGCTTTGGCGGTTTCCTCCGCGACGGCGGCAAGTGCCGGATAGGGCGCTGTGCCAAGCATAACATCCGTGGGTTCCCAGCGGTTTTCATACACAAACGCCTCTCCGCCCGGTTTGAGATATTTCAGCGCTTTGAGCGTTTCTGATATTTCCATGGAAATAATCAAATCCGCGCCGCCCTCCGGAATATCCGGTCCGGTGCCTTCTCTGCCAATTCTCAGCTGGGCTTTTACAAAGCCGCCGCGCTGTGCCATGCCTTTTGTGGGAAAATAATTCACCGGTACATCATGCTCAAACGCGGTATGCGTGAAAATATCCGCAATCGTGAGCACGCCCTGTCCGCCCACGCCGACGATATAAATATCAAAAAAATTCGTATTCATACTATGCTTCCTCTCAAACTTCTTACTCACACGGACGCGGTTTCAATCGCACCGAATTTACATACCTGCGAACAGATTCCACAACCATTGCACTGCGTAGCATTGATAACAACTTTGCCGTTTGCAAGCTCCAGCGCGGGACAACCGGTTTTCCGGATACAGACTTTACAGCTGGTGCATTTTTCGCTATTCACGGAAACTTTGGGATAAGTGATTTTTCTTCTTGCCGCTTGAATCGCACACTGTCTTCTGGCAAGCACCACGGAAACGCCATCCTGCTGAATGGATTTCTCAATTGCTTCCGTTGTGGTGCGCAAATCGTAGGGATCGACAACGTACAATGCGGTTACGCCCAGACTTTCTACGATTTTTTCAATATCAAGCTGTTTCCAGCCTTCCTTTTGACAGCGAATATCCGTACCGGGATTCACCTGCATACCCGTCATGGCAGTCCACTCGTTATCCATAATAATTGCCGTTAAGGGGATGCCATGCTGGATTGCATTGATGATGCCCGTGATGCCCGCATGAAAGAAAGTAGAATCTCCGATGGTAGAAATGACCGGTGTTTGCACACCTGCATAATAAAATCCCTGCGCAAGCGGGGTGGACGCACCCATGGCAACTTCCGTCCAGAGGGTATTAAAAGGCGCGCTCATGCCCAGAATCGTACAACCGATATCACCGGTGACAATGACTTCGTCCTTTTTATAATGCAGGTTTGCAATTGCCTGATTGATTGCCATATATGTGCCTCTATGCGGACATCCTGCGCATACAGAAATCGGTCTTGCCGCACAATGCTTTTCCGCGCCGTTATTTTTCTTTTGAAGTGCTTCCGGCAGCTCCATTGCAAACGCGGCGAACAATCCCTTTATCAGTTGGCTGGCTTCATAATATCCACTGCGTGAAAACGTATGATCGTTCTTACCGATGATCTTTACGGATTTGCCCAATTGATAGCAAAGCTGAATGACTTTATTCTCCAAATGCGGCTCCAGTTCTTCCGCAACCACAAGAACCGAACAATGCCGAATACAGGCTTTGATTTTTTCTTCCGCAAACGGAATGGTATGTACCAGCTTTAAGGTTGTAATCTCCTCCGGCACAATCCCATAGGGTTGCACGGCATGGAATGCTTCCGGCAGATAGCTGTTCACCACGCCCACCGTAAGAATACCCACACCGCCTTCCTTCCCCAAAGAAAGCTTGTCAAATCCATCAGCCTCCAGCTGATTTTGCGCTTGTGCAAGGCTGGCAATCAGGCGCTTATGTTGGTTAATACAAATCACGGAGCCGGCTTTTGTATATTTGGTAATATCCCGTTCCATCGGCACTGCTGTTTCCGGCGGAATGACACGGGGGGCGATTTCGCAAGCGCCGTGGGACTGCGCAACGCTTGTAACAGAGCGCACAAATACCGGAGACCCAATGGTTTCCGAAAGCGTAAACGCATACTTTGTCAAGTCGTGACATTCCTGCACGGTTGCCGGTTCCAGCATAGGCATATCGGACATTGCCGCAAAGCCACGGGTATCCTGTTCGCACATACCCGCACTGACGCCCGGATCATCGGCAACATAAATTACCAATCCGCCCTTACAGCCGGAATAAGCAATGCCAATCAGAGAATCATACGCAACATTCAGTCCGGACATTTTCATGGTACACAGCGCACGCTGTCCCAGCAAAGCCGCGCCTGCGGCAACCTCAAACGCAACCTTTTCGTTAACGCTCCACTCCACCTTTGTTTCCGGAATATCCTCCTTTAACAACATTGCGACTGTTTCGGTGGATGGGGTGCCGGGATAACCGGTTACCACCTTGACCCCTGCGGCAAGCGCGCCGTATGCAATCGCTTCGTTTCCACTGATTAGTTTCCTTGATATCATGAACGATTCTTCCCTTCCGTTGTGTTTGTTCCGGCTTTGCCGAAACACGCTTCTTTTGAGCAATTTGCTATATCACAGCGCGAGATCCGCGCCCGCCTGATTGGTTAAGTACAGTCCGACATTTCTTGCCGCACGATATTGCAGTTCGTAGAGCGCCTCGTCCGAATAATACGAAATATGCGGCGTTACGATAATTCCCTCCGTATGCAGAATTGGTTCGTCTGCGATAGGCGGTTCTTTTTCCAGAACATCTACCACTGCGCCGGCAATCACGCCTTCTTCCACTGCGGCGACCAAATCCTGCTGATTTACCACCGGCCCGCGAGAGGTATTGATCAGATACGCGCTCGGTTTCATCTGCCGGAATTCCCGCATACTGAGTAATCCTTCGGTTTCCTTTGTATAAATGCTGTGTACCGTAACAAAGTCGGCAAGCGCAAGACCTTTTTCCATTGTGGTTTTCACAACGCCCAATGCATTCGCCTGTTCCTCACTGAGGTACGGATCACAGGCATAAACACGCATACCTGCCCGAAGTGCCTGTTCACCCGCAGCTTTTCCGATTCGTCCGTATCCAATAACCAGCAGGCTTTGCCGGGCAATCCGCCGCAGGGGGCGTCCGACTGCGCCTGCGCCCCACTTTCCTTCCGCAATCGCATTTTGATACGCACCGTATCCTTTATTGAGATAATACACCGCGCCCATTACATATTCCGCGATATCCTTCGCACAGTAGCCGGGAATATAACCCACGGCGATGTTTAAGCGCTTCGCAGCGGCGAGATCCACGTTGTTATAGCCGGTGCCGTACACTGAAATGATTTTACACTGCCGGAGTTTTTCCAGCACTGCTGCTGTCATCGGCACGGTAATCTGGCAAATCACTGCATCGGCTTGTGCGCCAAAACGCGCTAAATCCTGTGTAAAATCCAATCCGGAATATTTTAAAGTACAACCCGGAAGCATTTCTCCCAATACTTTTTCTTCAATCTGATAATTCTCCCACTCATCGTCGATGATCCATATCAGCATTTTATTCTCGCATCCTTTCCGGTTTATTCACACCCCGCTGTGCAGAAAATCACGTCCGCGTTGCCGGTAAGCAGGAGCGTTTTCACCCCCTGCGGATCTGCGCTTTCTGCCGTGCCTTGTATTAGTTCCTTTTGGGTGAGCGAAAACACCCGCTCGTTTGCTGTGATTTTAGCACTGCCGGCATCCAAATAGCAGCAGACCATCTGCGCGCGTTCCGGCACAACAAGTGCCTGCTTGCCTTCTAAATGCACATAGGCGAGTGTTCCACGCCAGTTTTTTGCGGTCATCAGGTTGAAATCCCGACAAATCCCAAAGCTGCGGGTTTCCAAACCGCCGGAAAACGCAACGGCTTCATGCAAGGCAACCGGACGTTTTCCTTCTGCTTGCAATTGCAAAGCCAGTTCGCCTTCCAACAGCATCAGCATCCGGTTGATTTCCGGCAAGGGAGAAAACACAGTTTGGGGCTGTTCCACGGTTGCCGTACTGATTCGCCAATAAAAATCCCGCTTGCCATACACCGCACTCGGTGGAAAAATCGCAAGCTCCGTTGTTTTTCCGCCTGCCCATTGCGTTGTGCCATAATCCGCGGGCGTTCTTTTTATAAATTTCATTGCTTATCCATTTCCCGCCGCGCTTGCAAACTCCTCATTTTCTTTGAGGAACTCATCATAGATTAAATCCGTGGCGTGGCGTTTATAGGCAATAAAACGCGGATCTATTTTCATTTTCCGATCGCGGGGACGGGGCAAATCAATTTCAATAATCTCTTTAATTTTTCCCGGACGTGAACTAAGCACAACAACCCGATCCGCCATGAAAATCGCTTCCTCCACATCGTGCGTTACCATCACAACGGTTTTTGGATTTGCCGTCCAGATATCCAGCAGGAATTCCTGCATACTAAGCCTGGTATGCGCATCCAGCGCGCCGAACGGCTCGTCCAGCAACAGGCTGTCCGGATTGGTGGCAAGCGCCCTTGCAATGGCAACACGCTGTTTCATGCCGCCGGAAAGCTCATTGGAATACTGTTTTTCAAAGCCTTCCAGCCCCATGGTTTTCACATATTTTTGGGTCAACTCGGCAATTTCAGGTTTGCTGAGCTTTTTCTTTTTTAAGCCGTACCGAATGTTTTTTTCCACCGTCAGCCACGGAAACAGGGTGTATGTCTGAAAAACCATGCCTCTGTCAAATCCCGGTCCGGTTACCGGTACGCCCTTGGCGGATATGCTCCCTTCCGTGGGAAAATCCAATCCGCACAACAGCCGCAGCAGTGTGGATTTTCCACAACCGGACGCACCCAACAATGCGACAAATTCACCGTCACAGATATCCAGCGTAATGTTTTCCAGCGCTTGCACCACCAGTTTTTTATTCCGGAACTGCTTGGATACGTTTTCGATATGAAACCCCATTTCCTTGTTCATCTGTATGCTCCTTTACGCAGAAATTCGTTATTTCCATGGAAACAGCAGTCTACTGAGGCCTTTGAACAGATAATCAAAAATTAACCCGATAAAGCCGATGGTCAAAATTCCCACAAAAATATTTGCTACGTTAATCATTCTTTGCGACTGGATAATCATATAACCGATACCCTCGGATGCGCCAATCATTTCAGCCACCGTGACATACGTCCACGCCCAGCCCAGCACCATGCGGAGCGAATCGATAATTGAAGGCATTGCGCCGGGGAAAATCACCTTCCACAAAACGGCGATTTTTGATGTACCCAGCGTATAGGCAACCTCCGTCAGTTCGTGCTGTACTTTCTTGGTATCCACCGCGACCATCAGAATGAGCTGCGGCAAGCTGCCAAAAATAATTACCGCAATTTTCTCGGATTCGTCAATGCCAATCCACAAAATGAACAGCGGAATAAATGCCGTGACCGGCAGATACCGCGTAAAGGACATGACCGGCTCGATGACCGCCTCAAACGGTGCATATGTACCCATCAATATGCCCAACGGCAACGCAACGGCTACGGAAATCAAAAATCCCATCAGCACACGATAGACGGTAATCTTTACGTCGCTGAGAAATTCGTGCTCGGTAAACAGGCGGATGCCCGCCTCCACGGTATCCTTGGGTGTCGGCATAAACAGCGAATCCACCATGCCCATGGTTGTCATCAGCTGCCAGACTGCCAAAATCAGACCAAACGTAATCACGGATACAATGAGATACGTTCGTTTTGTTAAAGTGGTCTGCGGTATGAAAGCGTCCTTGAACGCGTTTCGTTTTGCCATACGGTTCAATCCTTCCTGTAATATGACAGTCCTACGACTGAGCAGAATCTTTGCAAAATGAGAAACTCGGTGCGAAAACTCCCCTTTGCCACCGATAAACAAACCTTTTGCTTACTCGAAATTCAGCGACGAAACCGCTTTTTTCACAAGCGCATCGTCCGCAAGATTCGGAACGGTAATCACGCCTTTTCCCGCATAAGTTTCATTGTATGCCTGCACCACTTCCATGGAATGCGGATTTCTTGCCCAGCTGCGTCTGGCAACCCCGCCCATCACGTCCCAAAGCAGACTGGAGCGAATGATTTCATCCACACGCGGACTGCCGTCCAGCACCAACCCGAACCCACCGTTAATGGCTTTGCCGATTCCCACGCCGCCGCCGTTATGCAATGCTACCAAGCTCATGCCTCTTGCCGCGTTTCCGGCAAAGCACTGGACTGCCATATCCGCCATCACGTTACTGCCGTCTTTAATATTCGCGGTTTCGCGGAACGGAGAGTCCGTGCCTGAAACATCGTGGTGATCCCTGCCGATCATTACCGGCCCGATTTCCCCATTGCGAACCATTTTATTGAACCGGAGCGCAATTTTGATTCTGCCCTCCGCGTCCTGATATAAAATTCTTGCTTTTGAACCGACAACCAGCTGGTTTTTTTCCGCATCGCGAATCCAGTTGTAATTATCTAAATCCTGAAATCTTCTGTTTGGATCAATACATGCCATTGCCGCCTCATCGGTCTGATGCAAATCCTCATCCTTTCCGCTTAGGCACACCCAGCGGAACGGTCCGTATCCATAATCGAACAGCTCCGGTCCCATGATGTCCTCCACATAGGAGGGGAAAATAAATCCGTCCTTTTCATCCACGCCGTTTTTCGAAACTTCCTGAACACCTGCATCGTAGACTGCTTTTAAGAACGAATTACCATAATCAAAGAAATACGTTCCGCGCTCCACGCAGGTTTTGATCAGCCGGAAATGCTTTTGCAGGCTTATATTCACCAATTTTATGAATTCTTCGCGGTTGCTTTTGAGCATTTCTGTACGCTGTTCAAATGAAATACCAGCCGGACAATATCCGCCGTCATACGGCACATGACAGGAGGTCTGGTCGGAGAGCAGGTCGATCGGGATTTCTTTTTCCACGGCGTATTCCAGCAAATCCACAATATTGCCATGGTAAGCAATCGACATCGGTTCTTGCTTTTGCAGGGATTCCTTTGCCCAAGCGAATACCTCATCCAGGTTGGCGGAGGTTTTTTTCACCCAGCCCTGCTGGTAACGTGTTTGTATTCGTGATGCATCGACTTCCGCAATGATGCCCACACCGTTTGCGATTTCCGCTGATTTTGGCTGCGCACCGCTCATCCCGCCCAAACCGGAACTGACAAACAGCGAGCCTTTTAAATCATGCTTGCCTTTTTTTAACCGACAGGCATTCATCAACGTATTGTACGTGCCGTGGACAATGCCTTGCGGGCCGATATACATCCAGCCGCCCGCCGTCATTTGTCCGTAATTCGCCACGCCCATTTCCTCAGCAATTTCCCAATCCTTGCTGTTATCAAACATTCCCACCATGATAGCATTGGTAAGAATCACGCGCGGTGCTTCCGGCTTGGAGGGGAACAGTCCTAAAGGATGACCGGATTCCACAACCAGTGTTTGCTCCTGTGTGAGCGCTTCCAGATACTTTTTGATTAGATTGTACTGCATCCAGTTGGCACACACACTGCCGGTTTCGCCGTAGGTCACCAGTTCATACGGGTACAGCGCAACTTCAAAATCCAGATTGTTATCAATCATCAGCTGAAACGCTTTGCCTTCCGTGCAGTTTCCCCGGTACGCATCCAAGGGTTTTGCGTAAATTCTCCCTGCGGGACGAAACCGATAGCCATAAATTCTGCCGTACGTTTTCAGCTCGTCCAAAAATTCCGGAATCATCGTTGCGTGGTATTCCGGCGGAAGGTAGCGCAGTGCGTTTTTGAGCGCGGTTTCGGTTTGATTTTTTGTCAGATGAAACCCGCGGGACGGTGCCCGCCGGATTCCCTCTGCAAATGCCGGCATTACCGGCAAATCGCCTGCCAGCCACGAATAATTTCCCTGTTTTGATTCCAACATGATTTTTGCTCCTCCATTTTTCGTGCCGGTTTTCACAGCGCGGATTGTGTTTGCTTTGCGCGATTATTTTAAGAATTCATCATCAAAAGAGCTGTCTACTTGAATATCGCTGCTTTCAATTAAGCCAAGCTCCGCCCAAATATCTGCGGTGGACTGCGTAACATCCTTAATTTCGCCGCTGCTGAAATACTCCTGATTCGTTGCCTTATCAAAGAAACGAACAGTCGGCAGGCTGGCTTCAAAGTCCTCCAGCATCATGCCTTGCGACTCCGCCATAATCTGGTTGGATTCGTCCGGATTTGCATCAACATATTCCAGCGCTTCAAACCAAGAATCCACGATTGCCTGCACGGTTTGCGGATACTCCTCAATGAAATCGTCCTTCATGCAAAGTACGTCGTTGATTAAGCCGGGGGTTTCCTCGCTGGAAACCAGCATTTTTCCTGTTTCCATAGCACTGGTGAGCCAAGGCTCATAGGTAACCGCCGCATCCACTTTTCCGCCGACAAATGCCGCACCGGCATCCGCAGGACTGAGGTTGACCAGTTCGATATCATCCGCGGACATATTGTTTTCTTTCAGCAGATAGTAGAACAACAGCGTGGAGGTATCACCGTCCTGGCTGACACCGACTTTCTTGCCCTTTAAATCCGCAAAGGTTGCGATATCCTTTGTGGATACAATGCCATCTCCGCCGTAGGAGTCATCCAGCACCAACACCTGTGTTTGCTTAATTCCCGCCGCACGGCCGATCACATAGGTTCCTGTTGCCACCACACTGCCGTCCGAACTGCCTGAAGCAAGTGCGCTGTTGATATCCGCAACGCTTTCAATCACTTGAATATTCACATTCACGCCGTTCTTTTGAAAAATGCCCTTTTCTTTGGCAACATACAGCGGGCCATAACCAATCCACGAACTCATGCAGATATTAACGGTGCCGTCATACAAACCGTCTCCATCGGCATCTCCGACCGAACTAGAATCCGATTTGCTTCCACAGCTTAACAAACTCAATCCCAGACCCATTGATACACTCATTGCTAAAACTCTTTTTCCCATTGCTTTTTTCATCATAAACACTCCTTATTTACTCGGCTAAATCCTCAACTTCTTTTCCGTTTAGTATATCGATTGCGTGTTGTGCCGCTCTTGTTTTCAATTCCAGAAACGATTGTCTGGAAATATACGAAATATGCGGCGTGACTAAAATATTCGGCGTGTGAAAAATCGGTTCGGACAGCTTCGGCGGTTCTTCTGAAACCACATCGACCACTGCGCCGGAAATCAATCCCTCATTTGCTGCACGGACAAAATCCGCTTCCACCATCACCTTACCGCGGGCGGTATTAATGAGATACGGCTTTTTTGCCATTTGCTGAAAATCCTCATAGGTAATCATTCCGTTTGTTTCCGGTGTAAGCTTGGTATGAATGCTAATAAAATCGGCGCTTAACAGTCCTTCCTGCCATGATACCTTTCGGACACCCACGGCATTCATTGCCGCCTCGTCCACATAAGGATCATATG
>DBRO01000105.1:0-5116 GCA_002306005.1 Ruminococcus sp. UBA1366
AATTTCCTCAATAAACACCGGTTCTTTGATTCCCAACGCTATGTTATATAATTCTTTTTCCACTGATAATCACCTCGATTATCAGTATACCATATTTCAGCTACCCACTCAATTCAGCGAAGAGCCAAACAAAAACCCTCCGCAAAAAAGCAATGCTTCTTGCGGAGGGAAATTCTTTTGTTTTGGGCGCGGAATTAATACATACCGCCCATGCCGCCCATGCCGCCTGCGCCCGACATATCCGGAGCAGGATTCTTTTCTTTAATTTCAGCAACCAAACTTTCAGTGGTAAGCACCATCGCCGCCACGGAAGCCGCA
This sequence comes from Ruminococcus sp. UBA1366, assembly GCA_002306005.1. Taxonomy (GTDB): domain Bacteria; phylum Bacillota; class Clostridia; order Oscillospirales; family Ruminococcaceae; genus UBA1366. The sequence continues at coordinate 319 of DBRO01000105.1, forward strand.
TTCTGCAACGCGGAACGGGTCACCTTGGTCGGGTCTACAATACCCGCAGGAATCATATCCACATAAATTTCCTTGTATGCGTCAAAGCCGTAGCCAACTTTTCTGGAACGCATAATCTTATCAATAATCACGCTGCCTTCCAGTCCGGCATTGAGTGCAATCTGGCGCAGAGGTTCTTCCAAAGCACGCAGAACAATCTTCGCACCGGTTTTCTCATCGCCCTCCAGCGTGCCAATCAGCTTGCTAACGGAAGGAATCGCATTAATCAGCGCCGTACCGCCGCCGGCAACGATGCCTTCCTCCACAGCCGCCTTCGTTGCGGCAAGTGCGTCCTCAATACGCAGTTTCTTTTCTTTCATTTCCACTTCGGTTGCGGCACCAACTTTAATAACCGCCACACCACCGGACAGCTTTGCAACACGCTCCGCCATCTTTTCCTTGTCAAAATCAGAGGTGGAAACTTCAATCTGCGCCTTGATTTCCGCAACGCGAGCCTTAATTGCTTCCTTGTCGCCCGCACCGTCCACAATAATGGTATTCTCTTTAGAAACCACAATCTGACGCGCACGTCCGAGTTGATCCATGGTTGTTTCTTTCAGTTCCAGACCAATCTCCTCGGAAATAACTTCGCCACCGGTTAGAATTGCAATATCCCGCAGCATATCTTTTCTTCTGTCGCCAAAGCCGGGGGCTTTGATCGCAACACAGGTAAAGGTTCCGCGCAGTTTGTTTAAAATCAGCGTGGAGAGCGCCTCGCCCTCAACATCCTCCGCAATGATGACAAGCTTTTTGCCGCCCTGTACCATCTGCTCCAGCACCGGCAGGATTTCCTGCACACTGGAAATTTTCTTATCCGTAATCAAGATATACGGGTCGTCGATAACCGCCGTCATCTTCTCCGTATCCGTTACCATGTAAGGCGTAATATAGCCGCGGTCGAACTGCATACCTTCCACAACTTCGCTGTACGTTTCCGCGGTTTTGGATTCCTCAATCGTAATCACACCGTCGCTGGTGACTTTCTCCATCGCCTCGGCAATCAGCTTGCCCACAGTTTCGTCCGCAGACGATACCGTCGCAACGCGCTCGATATCCGCAGAGCCTTCGATTTTCTTAGAATTTGCCACAATGGATTCCACCGCAGTATCAACGGCTTTGGCAATACCCTTTTTCAGCACCATCGGGTTTGCGCCAGCGGCAATGTTCTTCATGCCCTCACGGACAAGCGCCTGCGCAAGCAGAGTTGCCGTTGTCGTACCATCACCGGCAGCATCGTTGGTTTTGGTTGCAACTTCCTTAACAAGCTGTGCGCCCATGTTCTCGAACGCATCCTTCAGCTCAATTTCCTTTGCAATCGTCACACCGTCGTTGGTAATCAGCGGAGAGCCGAAACTTTTGTCCAGTACAACATTTCTGCCCTTGGGTCCCAGTGTAATCTTCACAGTATCCGCAAGCTGGTCAATACCGGACTGCAATGCTTTTCTGGCTTCTTCGCCGTAAATAATATCCTTCGCCATGAATAAAACCTCCTGATAAATTTAGTTTGTTTGCGTGGTTATTCCACAACCGCAAGAATATCCGACTGCTTTAAGATTGTGTATTCCTGCCCGTCAATCTTCACTTCTGTGCCGGCATACTTGCTGATAAGAACCTTGTCGCCTTTTTTGATATACATCTTGACTTCTTTCCCATCAACAATACCGCCCTCTCCGACAGCGACAACCTCAGCAATCTGGGGTTTTTCCTTGGCGGAACCTGCGAGAATAATTCCGCTCTTTGTTGTTTCCTCGGCTTCCGTCATCTTGATAACCACCCTGTCAAGCAATGGCTTGATTGTCATAGCAATGGCCTCCTTATAAAAAATAATTTTTTGCTTTGTTAGCACTCTTAATGTTTGAGTGCTAATACTATTTTAGCATGGTTTCAGCAAAATTCAAGAGCTAATGCTTATTTTGCATAAATTTCAGCCAAATACACAAAGCTAATGATAAATACTTGAAATTTGCTGTTATTTTTGCCGATAGTTTTTTGCAAATCAAAAAATAACGGTACAAGCATTTACAATAGAGTAACTCTAGCACGTTTCAGAAAACCCGTAATTTTCGCTGGCTGCTTTTTCTGTTTTCTATGAACGCAATTCAATGTTTTTTTCAATTTACCGTAAATTTTAATATTTAGTAACAATAATTATACAAAATCTTATTATCTTTAAATGTGAATTTGTTATAATTAGATTATTAATTGAAACATTGCTATCCTTCTGTTCAAAAACGAGCGGCGCGGTGCGTTTTCGCTGGAATTTGTACAAGGTTGGCAACGTCAGAAAGGATGGTTTTCATGTCATTAGGAAAAGTTCTCGTTGTAGATGACGACAAAAACATTTGCGAATTGCTCCGGCTTTATTTGGAAAAGGAGGGCTACAGTGTCATACTTTCCCATGACGGCGAAGAAGCTGTGGTGAAGTTCAACGCGCTGAAACCGGATATTGTCCTGTTGGATATTATGCTGCCCGGTTTGGACGGCTGGCAGGTTTGTCGAGAAATCCGCAAAAAGTCCAATGTGCCGATTATTATGATCACCGCAAAAGCAGAGACCTTTGATAAGGTGCTGGGACTGGAACTGGGTGCGGACGATTATGTGGTCAAGCCCTTTGACACCAAGGAAATCATCGCACGGATCAAAGCGGTTTACCGCCGTGCCGGACAGACAACCAACGAAACTGAAATTAAAGAAGTAAAATACGACAAACTCAGTGTGAACATGACACGCTATGAGCTGCGTGTGGACGGAAAAGTCATTGATACCCCGCCGAAGGAGCTGGAATTGCTGTTTCATTTGGCTTCCAACCCGAACCGGGTTTACACGCGTGACCAACTGCTGGACGAAGTGTGGGGATTTGAATACTACGGCGATTCCAGAACGATTGATGTACACGTAAAACGCCTGCGTGAAAAGCTGGAAGGTGTATCCGACAAATGGGCGCTGAAAACAGTTTGGGGCGTCGGATACAAATTTGAAGCCGACGAAGATTAATGCGCGACACAAAAAGCATCTTTTTTAAATATTTTGTCATTTGCTCGGCAGTAATACTCATAAGCTTTCTTTGCTTAGGCGCAGTATTACTGCTGGTTTCTTCGCAGTACTTTACCGGAGAAAAAAAGGATCTGCTGCTCAAAAACGTTCGTCAATCCGCCATAGAAACCCAAGCTTCTATGGAACAGCACCGCGAATCCTGGGCACTTGACATTATTGATTCATTGCAGACGCATTCCATGACGGTAAACGCAGATTTCTTTGTAACGGATGAAAACGGCGATGTCTATGCGCTGTACGATACCCTTCCGGCAAAACTGGATCAGATTCCGCAAGATGCCTTGGATGATTTCGGCATCAACGGAGATTATGCCTTTACTGACCTTGATGGCTTTTTGGATGAACAGTACCATGTTGCCGGAATCCAATTTGTTTATAACAACGAAACCTACTATGTGTTTGCCTCGGCATCCAAAACCAGCCAGGACAACTATGTTTGGAGCATCATGGAGATTTTTGCAATTTCCATGATGGTGGCGTATGTCATCGTCATTGTGCTGGTTTATGTCACCACGGTGAACTTGACTTCGCCAATTAAGGAAATGGCGAAGATTGCAAAAAAAATCGGGCAGGGCGATTTCGATGAACGTGTGCCGCAGTACGATATTACCGAATACCGCGAACTGGGTAACGCCTTCAACGATATGGCGGTGTCCATTAAAAATTACGACATTATGCGAAGTTCGTTTGTCGCAAATGTCTCGCACGAACTTCGTACGCCCATGACCAGTATCGGCGGCTTTGTGGATGGACTGCTGGACGGCACAATCCCGAAAGGCGAACAGAAAAAATATCTGCGGATTGTATCAAGCGAAGTCCACCGGCTCACACGTCTGGTACGCTCCATGCTCAATCTTGCGAAAATTGAGTCCGGCAGTATGCCGCTGAAAAAAGAGTATTTCAGCATTCTGGAACCCATTGTGGATACGCTGGAAACTTTCACTTCGCGGCTGGAAGAGAAAAAAATAGAGATAAAAGGACTTGATGCGGACAGAATAATCGTATATGCTGATAATGACATGATTCATCAGGTTATTTATAATTTGCTGGAAAATGCAATCAAATTCGTAAACGATGGCGGAACGATTGAATTCGGGTTCCGGCACACCGGCGCTTTTGTAGAGATCTCCATAAAAAACACCGGAGAAGGACTCGACGAAGACGATCTCCCGTTGGTGTTTGACCGGTTTTATAAAACAGACGAGTCCCGCGGAAAGGATGCCAGCGGCGTTGGGCTTGGCTTGAATATTGTGAAATCCATTATTAAAATTCATGACGGCACGATTATGGTACGCAGTATTAAGCATGAATTTACGGAATTTGTTTTTACCTTACCCGCCAACCCGCCGGCAGAATAAACCGCCCCATCCTAATTTACAGAAACGATACAGAAAAGCGAGGGCTTTGCTTTGGATTTTTTTGATGATGACAGCTTTCTAACGGACCAAACCCCACCCGAAAACGCACCCGCAGTCACGATGCAGGAGGAGTCCGCACCAGACGAACAAGCACAACCGTCCTGTGCTCCCACTGGAGAATTTAACAAAGAATTTCTAGATCAAGTGTTCTGGGGACTGGACGGCAGCGCGGTGAAACGCCGAAGGGGCGGTGTGAAGCATGCACTTAAGCTGTTGATTTTGGTGATCTGCGCGGCATGTATCGGATTTTTCGCCGCGGTGGGTATTATCCGCAACCGCAGCTGGCT
>DBRO01000105.1:5181-7491 GCA_002306005.1 Ruminococcus sp. UBA1366
TCCGACAGCTTTTTTTCCCGCGTGGGACAAGGCTCCGGCATTATCATTTCCGAGGACGGCTATATTGTAACCAACGCCCACGTTGTAGACGCCGCAACCGGAGCGCTAACGGTGATTCTTTCTGATGAATCCGAATACAGTGCTACGCTGGTCGGCAGCGATTCGAGTTCCGACATTGCCGTAATTAAAATTAATGCGCAAGATCTTACCCCCGCGCAGTTTGCGGATTCGGATCAAGTCAATTTGGGTGAGGAAGTCATGACCATCGGCACGCCTGCCGGACTGATGAATTCCGTTACCAAGGGCATTGTTTCCGGACTGGACCGGCGCATCAGCACGGATTCTGACGGACTGGAAATGCAATGCATTCAAATTGATGCGGCAATCAACCCCGGCAATTCCGGCGGCGCGTTGTTTAATATGTGGGGACAGGTCATTGGCATTACGTCCTCCAAGCTGGCATCGGATTATGACGGCATCGGCTTTGCGATTTCCACCAATGCCGCAAAGCCCATTATCGAGAATTTAATGGAAAACGGATATGTTGCGGACCGGTTCCGAATCGGCATTATGTTCTATGAAGTCAGCGAAGAATCCGCCGCGGAATTTGGAATTCCCGCCGGTCTGCATATTCAGGAAATTGATGCCGACTGCGACATTGCCAATACGGATCTGGCAGTGAACGACATCATCACGGCAATCAACGGCGTTGCAATTGACTCCAGTGAAGAAATTCTCGAAGTGCTCAAAGACGCAAAACCCGGTGATACAGTTCGCGCAACGGTTTTACGCTTGAATGCCGATGGGACAACGGATAAAACCTTTGAAATCAGCTTCAAGCTCATGCCGGCAGAAACCTCCGTGCAGCAAACGGATGAATAGAAAACCAAAGCCGCAGGAAAACCTGCGGCTTTTTTCTATTCCAAAATTTCTGCAATCAGATAGTTTGGGCGGTCTTTGGTTTCCAAATAAATTTTGCCAATGTATTCCCCAATGACGCCGATCGCAAACAATTGCAGACCACCGATTGCCCAAATGGAAATCACAATTGTAGACCAGCCCTGCACCGCCTTCCCCATAAAATATGTCACAAGAAAATAAATCAGCAGGATAATACTAACACCGAACACCAGCAGCCCCAGCGAAGTAATCATTTTAATCGGCTTCACCGAAAGACTGGTAATGCCCTCCACCGCAAAGGAAATCATTTTTTTGAGCGGATATTTGGATTCCCCCGCAGCACGTTCGCTGCGTTCGTATTCCACCACAGCGCTTTTGTAGCCAATCATCGGTACCAATCCGCGCAGAAATAAATTCACTTCGCGGAACTGCTCCAAGCCCTCCAGCGCTTTTTTGGACATCAGCCGGAAATCTGCATGGTTGTAGGTAATCTCCACGCCCATTTTTTTCAGCAATTTATAATACCCCTGCGCGGTCGCCCGCTTAAACCAAGAATCCTTCTTGCGCGAAGAACGCACACCGTAGACGACCTCACAGCCCTTTTCGCGCTCGTCCAAAAAGCCGTCAAAGGCATTTAAGTCGTCCTGCAAATCCGCATCCATGGAAATAACAATATCCGCGCGATCCTTTGCCGTCATCAGTCCGGCAAGCAGGGCTTTTTGATGCCCCTTATTGCGTGAAAGCCGTATCCCGCAGAACATCCGGTTCTGTTCATGCAGACTTGCAATTCCATCCCACGTGGCATCCGCAGAGCCGTCATCTACAAACAGCACCCGGCTATCGGGTGAAATTCTTCCCGCGGCGATCAACGCGTTCAGCTTTTCCTGCGTTTTTTGCGCTGTAATATGCAGCACGGCTTCCTCGTTATAACAGGGAATCACCACGTATAATTTTTCCGCCATCTTATTCCCTTCCCTGCTTGAAAAATAAAGTTCGTGCGTTCTGCGCCGTCAAATCGGCAGCCTCCTGTACGGAAATCCCGTACCTTTGCGCCACGACCGACAGGGTCTGTGCAATCATCGTGCTGTCGCAGCGTTTGCCGCGATAAGGCTCCGGCGCCATATAGGGGCAGTCGGTTTCCGCAAGAAGCTTGTCCGGTGGAATGACTTCCAGTGCACGCAAGGCTTTCTTCGCATTTTTAAACGTCAGCACGCCGGTGAAGCTTATATACATCCCCAGTGCCAGCACCTCTCGGGCGGTTTCCGCCGAGCCGGAAAAACAATGCATCACTCCACGCGGATGGTGCTTTCGCAAGAGCGCCATCCCGTCCTCTGTCGCGTCGCGCATATGCACAATCACGGGCAGCCCATAGGTATTTGCCAGCTGCAACTGCGCCTCAAACAGTGCGAT
>DBRO01000010.1 GCA_002306005.1 Ruminococcus sp. UBA1366
TTATATGCACATATAGGTCGAATTTTACATAGTATAAACTGAAAGAAAAATCGCTCCCCGATGTTTAAAAGCCATGCCTTTCGGCAAAAATAATAAAAACAAACCACAGGGAGTGAATTTGAAATGCCAATCAGAAGGGGCGAAATTTACTACGCGGACTTAAGTCCCGTTGTCGGAAGCGAGCAGGGCGGTATGCGGCCGGTGCTCATCGTACAAAACGATGTGGGAAACCGACACAGTCCGACGGTCATCGCCGCAGCAATCACGAGTCAGAAAGAAAAAGCAAAACTGCCGACACACATTGAGGTAACCGGCGGAAAATGCGGACTTGCAAAGGACTCGGTGGTACTGCTCGAACAGATTCGAACCATTGATAAACGGCGGTTAAAGGAACGTATGGGCGAGCTGGACACAACCGCAATGACAAGGGTCAACACAGCGTTATCCGTAAGCTTTGGTCTGGGACAGCTTCAATGAGGCTACATAGAAATATCAGAAATTCAGCTTCATGTAGCCAAGGCGCCCGGCAAAAACGCGGTTCAGGCGTTCCTCCTGCCGGATAAACACAGCAATTCTTTCAGCAATGATGCCAACATCAGCTGCGCTGAGAACGCGCGGCGGCTCATTGCTTTTTTCTTTTCCGAAAAGCTTTACACCTTTACAGATTTGGTCCCGGTGCACAGCAAGCTCCTGCACTAAAATTCCATCCCATTCAGGCATTGCAGCATGCTGTAAAAGTGCCGTCATTTCGCGCCATTCCGGCTGTTTTTCCAGCGTTGCATCCAGCCGGTGAATCTCCTCCCACTTCCGCTCTTTAAAGTCTTTTTCCTTTACACCGCTTTCGGCAAGAAACGCGTAAATTTTCGGCTGAACCAGCTCATCCCAAAAAATATCCCCCGCAATATGAAAGAAATATCCCGCCGTGAAGTCCAACTCCGCGGCGGTTTTGCATTCCGGCGCACGCGTAACCAAAAACCGAATCAAATTCTGTTTCCACACCGTATAATCCTTGTTCCGCACATGTGCAGCGTAGCGTTCTGCGTCCGTTGGCGTGCGAATCGCTTTATTCGCATCCGGTGCAACCGAACCCAACAGCAAATCCGGTGTAAGGGGAAACCCCTTTCCATCCGATACAGCCTTTGTAATGAACAAATGCACCACCGATGACGGCATTGCGTTCCCTCCAAAAAACCGCCCGCCCTCAAACAAGGCAGGCAGCGTGTTCTATTAATCTTCCAGCTGCTTGAGTGCCTTCATCTCATGCTTATCCAGCCGGATGACTGCATCCTTAAGCACCTTCACATCGTCCTTGCTGACAACCGTCACCAAATCCTTGCCGTCCAGTTTTACTTTCAGTTTGCCCGTCAGCAGGTTTACTTCCTCCACAACACCCTTGCCCTCTGCGGTGCTGACGATCGCACCTGCTTTGGGTGTCGTCCGCAGTAAATCCTCATAGCTTTCCTGCTCGTATTTTAGGCAGCACATCAGCCTGCCGCAGGTGCCGGAGATCTTTGTCGGATTCAGTGAAAGTCCCTGCTCCTTTGCCATTTTAATGGAAACCGGCTGGAACTCGCCCAAAAACCGTGCACAGCAAAACGGCTGCCCGCAGATACCCAGACCTCCCAACATTTTTGCCTCGTCCCGCACACCAATCTGCCGAAGTTCAATCCGCGTACGGAACACCGATGCCAAATCCTTCACCAATTCGCGAAAGTCCACACGATTTTCCGCCGTAAAATAGAACAGGATCTTGTTGTTATCAAACGTGCATTCCACTTCGACAAGCTTCATACTCAGCTTGTGGCGCTCAATCTTTTCCTCGCAAATTGCAAATGCCTCTTTTTCTTTCTTTTCGTTCTCCGCAATCCGGCGAAAATCCTCCGCAGTTGCAACCCGTATCACGGGCTTTAACGGTGCTGCCAAACTTTGATCGTCCACTTCACGGTTTGCCAGTACGACCGTGCCGCATTCCACGCCGCGTGCGGTTTCCACAATTACGGATTCCCCGATGCCGATCTGCCGATCCCCAGGTGTAAAGTAATAAATCTTGCCAACGCTTTTAAATCTTACGCCGATAATCTCAGCCATTTGAACCTCCCAATCCATCTCGTAAAGTAAAATACCTTTACGAGCTAAAAACAGTCATCATTTCCGCGCAAAGCGCGTTCAGGCAAAGCGTATAGGACGCGTTTGCCTTTATCCTCTGCTGATATTCCTCTAAAATACGCAGGAACCCTTGGATTTTCCGCATACTCACCGATCGCGAAATCAATCTTGCCGTATCCCGGTCACCGCCGGCAACAACTGCATTGCCATCCAGCCGCAGCACCGCAGCATCCCGCAGTACCAACGCCAACCGCAGCAGTACTTCTCTGCCGGTATTCTTGTCGCCGGAAAGCGCCCAAAGCGACTGGAGCAGCGCATATTCGTTTTTATCCGCTAATGCCTTGGCAATTCTTGCCGCATCACCGCCGGTATGCTGTTTTTCGTCCTGCGCAAGATACGCCAAACACCGGCCCAAATTGCCCCCGTTTTGCAAAAACGCTTCCTGTGCACGCGCTTCTTCATAGCCCCGAAACCGCAGTTGTGTCAGCGTTTCCTCCTCCGACAGCGCACAAAGCGAAAACTTCAGCGCCCGTGAAAGAATCGTTGGTAAAAAAACTTCCTTGCTCTGCGCGGTCAGCACCAACGCCGCATGCGGTGGCGGCTCCTCAATCAGCTTTAGCAAAATATTTTGTGTGCTCGGCTGCGTGCGATCCAAATCGGCAATCAAAAACACCCGCATTTTGCTGGCTTCTTCGTTCGGTAAAATATATGCCTGCGATACCACCGGGCGTAAATCCTCCTCGGACTTATACCCGCCGTCCTTACCGGAAGGCGCAACGACTACAAAATCCGGGTGTTCTGTGTGCGCCATCCTGCGGCACGAGCGGCATTCCCCGCAAGGAACCCCGTTTTGCTTTTCGCAAAGATATGCCGCCGCCAAATACTGCGCAGCTGTTTTTTTCCCCAGTCCCTTGTCACCGGTCAACAGCACGGATGGAAAACACCTGTCCTTCTGCACCATATTCCGAATCGCGGTTTTCAGCGCCGAATTTCCGACAAGGTCTATGCCTTTCCAGTCATTCATATTATCCTGCCGATCCAATCTGTGAAGTGTTTTGCCATTACAGCTTTTCAAACCGTTCCACGTTTGTGACAAAGACTGTAGCGCCGCCCACAGAAACTTCCACTGGAAAGCTTGCATACGCACCCTCGCCGTAGGAAGCCGCCGTGGGAACAAACTGCTTGCGCTTGCGCGAATGCTTGCGGATAATCTCAATGACTTCCTCAATTTTGTCGTCATCGCAGCAAATCATAAACGTCGTGTTGCCGTCCATCAAAAAACCGCCCGTAGAGGCAAGCTTTGTTACCTGAAACCCGTGCTTGGTCATGGAAGACGAAACCGCATGGCTGTCGTCGTTATTCACAATCGCGTAAACCAGCTTCATACCCACGCATTCCTTTCTATAAAACGAAAAACATTTCGCGCAAAGTTACCGGAATTTTTCCGCATAAACCTGTAAAGCCTTTTGTCCTTATTCATTTTACCACATTTATGGTGAAAATGCTATACCTTCTGCAAATTTTTATTACGTTTTCGTTTAAAATCTCGCCCGGCGCGGCAATTGGTACGGAGGGCTGACAGGTACAAAGTTCCTCCGCGCAGATTCTTCCCTCGGCTTTTTCCACCGAAACCAGCTGACAAGGCGAAAGCCTTGCCTCTCGCATGGGAAGCGCTGCGGCAAGCGGCTCATGTATAAATTGCTCCTCGTGGGGAATTGCCGCACGGCGATGGTTCTTAAAAAACTCCGCCGCCGCTGAAAGCTTCATAAAATCCGCCGCCGTATTCCACGGGCTGACCATGAGCACAACCGCATCCGGCTCTGCCATTTCCGGCTCTATGTGCAAATCACGCAGAATTTGCGCGACTTCCAAGCCGGTAAACCCGGCATTTCGCGAAAGCAGTGTGAGTTTCAACGGTTCTTCCCCCACAAATAAAAATCCTGCCTCCGCAAACTGTGCGCGAATTTCCGCCAGCCGCCGAGCCGTTTCCGCCAGCTTTTCGCCGAAATGCTCCGACAAAATCCGGTTGCACGCATCCAGCGACTGTAAAATCAAATAAGACGGGCTGGTGCTGGCAAACAGCGCCATCATACTTTTTGCCCGTGCGGAAAATGCCGGCGGTGCGGATTTCGCAATATGCAGATACGCCCCGCCCGTAAGTACCGGCAGGGTTTTGTGCGCCGAATCGCAGCACAAATCCGCACCCAAATCCATGGGGTGGCGCGACGGCGAGAGAAATCTCAGGTATGCCCCGTGCGCATTATCCACCAGCAGGGGAATCCCCGCCATTCGGCAAAGTTTTGCCAAGCCGGCAATGTCCGCAAAGTTTCCATAATAGTCCGGCGAAGTCACATACACGGCATCCGGAACCTGCGGGCAAGCCGCCAAAGCCTGTTCCCACGCGACATGGGGATACACCCACCGCACGTCCGCATCGCAAAGCACACAGGCACTGAAAAANNACGAATACAAAGCGAAGAACCTTCTGTGGAGTACAGCGTTGCCGCCGTGCCGAACAGTGATGTTGCATTCGTTTCGCTCTGCGCGATAATGCCCGCCGGCGCATGCAGGTAATCCGCACCGGAAATCTCCGTAATATCCCGTGCCTCGCCGCCAAGAAGTTCTACGCCCTTATGCGCGGGCATATGGAATCGCGCTGTACTGCTTCCGGCATAGCGCCGCACAAAATCCACAATCGGTGTCTGCATACATCCTCCTAAAAAAAGAACCGCCGACCAAGCGGCAGTTCGTTACAAAGTCCTACGAATCCGTGATTTTGCGGCAGTTGCTATTCGTACAAAGCGCATAAATTCCGGATTTGCCGTTTTGCCTCATTCACGGCATATGCGGGTGCAAGCACCTTCGCTTGATTCCCAAACGTAAACAGCCAGCCCCAAAAAGTCGGACTGATTTTCACATCCACATGAATCGTAAAAGTGTGCTCCGTCTTGCGGTTGCAAACCACCTTATCACCAAACCGGTCGATCACCACATTCATCAAGCTTTTGTCAAATTCCAGAGTCATACTAACCTTTTCGCCCGTATACATATCGAACGTTTCGCGCATTTCCTTTGCCAGCACGGTTTCGTCATAATTCAGCGTGCGGCGGCTTTTTTCCGTAACAGCAACCTCCGTCATCCGGTCCACGCGGTAATGGGTAATACCGTCATGCTTGGGACAAAAGCAAATCAGGTAGTAATTATCGTTGTTCCACACCAAATAATATGGCGAAACATGATATACTTCCCCGCCGTGGCGAAGCTGCCGTTTTTTGTCCATTGTATATTCATAATATTGAAACGAAATATCGCGCTTTTGCTGGATCGCCTCTTGAATCGCGCTGATATGGTAATAAATCTGTTCGTTATAGCTTTTCACGCGCTTCGCCACATAAACCGCCCGCCGCAGCTTGGGCGCACGGTACTGACTGGTCAGCGTTTGCAGCTTTGCAATCAGCTGATCTGATTTTTTCTGCGTTAGGAATTTTGAAGAGGCAACCGCATCGGCAAGTACCGCCAGCTCCTCATCCTCAAACGTCCTGCCGGCAAGATAATACCGGTTCGCATGGCCGTCCTTGACAGTAACAATATCCATGCCGCTTTCGGTCAGCGTGGCAATATCGTCATAAATTGTTTTGCGCTCTGCGGTAATACTCTCCGCAGCAAGCATTTCAATTAACTGTTTACCGGAAAGACTATGTTCCTCATCGGTTTTTTCAATAAAAATCCTGCGCATTGCCAAGAGCTTTTGCTTTTGCTTTGATAAGCCCGCCATCTGCTGTGACCGTCCTTCTATCAACGTGTATTCTGATTCTTTCGGCAAGCTCTTTTCTGTTGTTCTATCAACTTATTTCTCTTTTTTCAAGGAACGAACTTTTGTTGTGGTGCCATCGGGATTTAAAATTGTCGTGTTTTCTAATTGATTTGTGAGATTCCCCACTACGCTCTGCCGGTATTCTGTGCGCAGTGCCTGTTGTTCGGCAATTTCCTCCGGCGAAAGCGCACGGGTTTTGGAAAGCCGATACAGCGCATTGATCCGATTGATTTTCTCTTGATTCATTGATTCAGCTCCTGCTTTTTTCGCGGAAAGCACAAAGTGATGATACGATATTAGTATACCACATTTTTTCGCACATTTCAATAGCGAAACCGTGCTTTTTCTCAATTTTGCGGCATCAACCGCCCTAAATAATCTGCATATTCCGTGCAATTATGACGGCATCCGACTTATTTGCCACACCTAGTTTTCGATAGTTTTGCTTGATATGATATTTCACCGTATCCTGTTTCATTTCCAGCAAATCTGCAATTCTGCTCATCGAATATCCATCCGCCTGCATTTGCAGAATACGACGCGCCGCCTCGGAAAAATCCGGATTTTCCACTGTACGCCGCCGCAAATACGCCGGAGAACGCTTTGCGGACTGCAAGGTTTCCTCCGTGACACGCAAGAACCATTCCGAATCAATCGTCGGATCCTTCAGCGCTTCTCTTTTTGACTGATCCAGCAGCGCAAATACAGGATCCCCGTCCTCACTGAGAATCCGATAAAACGAAAACGAACTGATCTTTTGAAGCACTTCCAAAAATTCTTCTTTCCAGCTGTGACCCAACCGGTTTTTCACCACAGCCGTTAAAATCCCCAGCTCCATTTGAATATAATTCCGACCGCAAAGATCCGCATAATGTTTCAGCTTCTCAATCAGTGCAAAAGCTTCCGTATATTTTGCATACAGAATGTAGCACCGGATTTTCGTCAAATAACGATACCGGTCCAAAACATAGAACTCTTGGTTCTCATCCGGCGCATTTGCCATCCATTCTGCAACTACAGCATCATTTCCTTCCAGCAAGGCAATCCGGCACTGCAATGCCGCTAAATTTGCATAAATGCGATCCGCTTTCCGCCGCTTTACCTCTTCCTCAAAGGCTGCCAGCAATTCTTTTGCGGTATCAATATGCCCTAAAAACAAATTCACCCTTGCCTGCAAGCCCACATAAACAAATTTCATTTCTATCATATCGTTCACGTCAATTTCCAGCTGTGCCTTGGAAAGCAACGACAACACTTCGTAAATATCCTCGCCTTTTTCAAACTGGCTTTCCGCAACCGCAAGGTTTACCAATCCCTTTCCGCCGCGTCCCAAAACGCGTTCCAGCAGCTTGCCGATGGTTGCCGCCAATTCCCGGTCATGGCGGCTCCATGTGCAGAAATCCTTTCCGCCGTTCATGGTCGAAGGCAAATTCGCCGTAATTGCAAGCTCCGGAAAAGCAATGCCTTTATCCAAAACCAAAGCAGGTACACGCTTAATCCAATCCAACACACTGGAAGTTCCCCGATGCGGCAGCGCAATTTCCAAATACAACATCAAACTGGATGCCTCACGCTTTTGTCCGCCCTTGGCATTTTCGTGATAGTTTTTCAATTTTTGATACCAGTATTCACTTTCTTCCGCCTGTGCCATCAGCGAATACAGCATACTCATGCCTGCCATCAACACCGCACTCTGCTGAATATCCTTCGGGTCCAAACGGAAATAATACCGGCGTAATTCATAATAGTGCCCGATTCCGGGGTGTTTTCGCGCATTACGAATCAGCAATTCGCGAATCCGCGCTTCACTGTGACAGCGCTCGAACATTTCCAGCGCCTGCACATCCATATCGTGCATTTCATAATACAAACCCGCATTATAACAGCATTCTGAAATCTGATCTTCACTGAGGATTCGTGCTGCACGCCGTCGCAAAGCTTTCAGCAGCTGCGGCCGCAATGTATAAGTCTCATCTTTTTCCGTTAAAAAATTGCCGGCCTCCGTGGCTTTTTGCAGCAGTGTCGCAATGCGGCAATTACCGGAAATCATTTCTGCCAACGGCAAGGTAAATTCATCCACAACGCTAACACACAGCAAAAAGTCCTGTAAATCATTATCCCACTGTTCCATAACGTTATGTTCCACATAATCGCCGAATTCACGAGAAACCTCTTCCCAAAGCGCCTCGTCCAGCGGTCTGCCTTCTGCTAGTTTCATAACCGCAAGCTTTAGCACAAAGCCGTTGCCCAATGTGCGTTGCAGCAAATTTTTAATCTGATCCTCATCCAGCGTAAGACCATAAGCCGACAAAAATCTGCCCATATCCGCAAAATTTATACGCAAATCTCTCTCATCAGAAACGACAAAACTTTTTTTGATATATGCGCTCAGCAGCCACGGCGGCACCGGACTGCGACTGACAAGAATTACCCACAAATCCTGCCGCTCCAACAACTCAAGCACTTCCGCGCGCTGTTTTTGTCCGCGAAGTTGTTGCAAATCATCAATCACAACAGGATACATCTCCGAACGCGTTTTGTATCGTTTCGGTAATAATTCAAAATCAATATTCTGTTTTGAACAACTATAGTAGGAGAAAGCTTTATTGCCGAAATACCGATAAATCGTTTCTGTTTTTCCGTAACCGGTTGCGCCATAAAGATACAACGGCTGGGAAAGCGTTTTGGAAATACGCAATTTTTTAATTACCGCATCGGGTAACATAAATCTGGAATCCATCCCATTCACACTCCACAAATTCATAGATTACTTCTATTATAATATAAATTTCATCTTAGCACAACCACTAAACGGGTAGTTTTCGGATAAATTTTAATTTTGTACAAAAAAAGCACCCTTACGCAGGTACTCCCCACGCAAGGGTGCTGTGTTTTTATCACGAGGCTGATGGATTCAAAGAATTATACACTGCATTGTAATTCGTATAATACGCGCTGCCGGTTTTGCTATCTCCGGTTTCCGTGTAGTAATGCGTGCGTGCATTTCCGTTGGCATCGGTGTAACTTACATAAGGCCGTGCCGCGATGTTTGTTCCCATATTGTCGTCCGGCAAGCCGGTAATCAACACAGAAAAAGCAACGTATCCTGCAAAATTATTTTTTTT
>DBRO01000072.1:0-509 GCA_002306005.1 Ruminococcus sp. UBA1366
GGAGTCCTGTACAAAATCAGATTTGCAGGAAAAATAGGAGGCGAGCGTATGAGTAAAAATCGCAAGGAGAAAATCCGGCAGATGGTTTCTCTGATGACGTTGGAGGAAAAGGCATCGTTGTGTTCCGGTGAGGGATTTTGGCACACAAAGGCGCTGCAACGGCTGGATATTCCGGCGGTGATGGTTTCCGACGGGCCGCACGGGTTACGCAAGAAAGACGTGGACGTGATTGGCGCGGGGGAGAATTATGCCATCAAGGCGGTGTGTTTTCCTACGGCATCGGCGCTGGCTTGTTCGTTTGACCGTGAATTAATCCGTACTTTGGGCAAGGCGCTGGGCGAGGAATGCCAAGCCGAGGGGGTTGCCGTTCTGCTTGGGCCGGGCAACAATATGAAGCGTTCGCCCTTGTGCGGCAGAAATTTTGAGTACTACTCCGAGGACCCGTATTTGTCCTCCGAGCTGACAACGGCTTTTGTACAGGGGGTGCAGAGCCGAGGCGTGGGGACTTC
>DBRO01000072.1:629-9610 GCA_002306005.1 Ruminococcus sp. UBA1366
GGCCTTGTAATGAGCGACTGGGCTGCGGTAAACGACCGTGTAAAGGGCGTTGCCGCGGGGTTGGATTTGGAAATGCCGGGCAGTATGGGCAAGAACGATGCGCTATTAGTACAAGCAGTGAGCGAGGGCAGGCTGGAAGAATCCGTGCTGGATACCGCCGCGGCGCGGGTACTGGAAATTGTGGAGAAATTCCAGGAAAACAGAGCGCCGGACACGGTTTGGGACAAGGAAAAACACCACGCGCTGGCACGAAAAATCGCGGCGCAGTGCATGGTGCTGTTAAAAAACGAGGACGAAATTCTTCCGCTGGACAGCGGCAAGAAGATTGCGTTTGTGGGAAAATTTGCGGAAAANNTCCGCGCTGGAGGCTGTTGGAGAATTTACGCAGGTGCGGTATGCGGCAGGCTATGACGGCGAAGAACCGGACGAGGCTTTGCTTGCCGAAGCAGAGCAGATTGCAGGAGAATCAGATGTGGTTGTGGTGTTTGCCGGACTGCCGGATTCTTACGAATCGGAGGGGTACGACCGCACACATTTGCGGCTGCCTCCCGCGCATCTGGCACTGATTTCCCGCGTGAGCCGGATGAACCCGAACACGGTAGTGGTACTTCACAACGGCGCGCCGGTGGAAATGCCTTGGCTGGGCGATGTGAAGGGCGTTTTGGAAGCTTACCTTGCCGGACAGGCAGGCGGGGGTGCTGTGTGTGATCTTCTATTTGGAAAGGAAAACCCCAGCGGCAAACTGGCAGAAACCTTTCCGGCATATTTAGAGCAGAACCCGTCATATTTGAATTTCCCCGGAGAGGGCGATGTGGTTGCGTACCGAGAGGGGATTTTTATCGGCTATCGGTATTATGATAAAAAGAAAACAGCACCGTTGTTCCCATTTGGGTACGGGCTGAGCTATACAACGTTTTCTTACGGCGAATTGCATCTTTCCGATACGGAAATGACGCCGGATAAGCCGCTTACGGTGGAACTGGAACTGACAAACACCGGCAGTCGGCGCGGGGCGGAAACCGTACAGCTTTATGTTTCGGATATCGAAAGCACGGTGGTGCGTCCGGTGCGGGAACTGAAAGGCTTTGAAAAAGTGCTGCTTGAACCCGGACAAACCAAGCGCGTGGCGTTTCGGCTTGAAAGCCGTGCGTTTGCGTATTACAGTCCGGAACGCGGCGGCTGGACGGTGGAGCCGGGTGAATTTTTAATAGAAGTTGGCGCTTCCAGTCGGGATATTCGTGCTGTGGCGCGGGTGCAAATGAACACCACGCCCGTCACACGAACCTGCCCTTATACGGTCAACAGTACTTGTGGGGATATTTTTGCAACCGAAGAAGGCAGGGAAGTATTTGCGGATTTGTTTTCCAAGCTGGATGTTGGTGTGCAGGAGGGCGATGAAATGGGCGAATCCAGTGCGCAAATGGCGGCGGCAATGTACCGTGATATGCCCGTTCATGCGCTTGTTAGCTTCACACAGGAGCCGAGCATTACGCGGGCGGCTTTACAGCAGTGCATTGACCGCCTGAACGGCATTTTGGGGCTTTACGCGGAAATCTAACCTGCCGGATAGGAGATATGCAGTTTTTCATCCAAGAAGCGGCAGAAGCTCTCCAAAAAACTGAATTTTAGATGATTGAAAATATACAGATAGACAAAAAACACCGTCAGCGTGAAAATCGCCAGAAAGATAAATATTTCGTATTTTGTGCCGTCCTTTGTAAGATTTTTGACACTGAACAAAGATAGAAACGGCAAAGCCATCAGTAAAACATTCATTTCGTTTCAGTTCCTTTCATTAAGTGACCGCATCATTCACCTCCGGCGCGTTCTGCGTGTCGGGGGCTTTTTCTTTTTTGCGGCGAATCAGAATTACAACAAGCGTAATCACCGGCAAAATAAGCTCCGGGATGATCCACAAAAACGGAATCACGCGGTTGCCGTAATCCATATGCATTTGAAAGCTGGAAAAAATAATGAACGAATATACCAGAATCACGCAGGAGGTCGGGATAATCAGGTAGTTGTAGTTCTGGAAACGAAGAATTTTTGAAAGCATGACAAGATAGCAGAAATATAAAATCGCAATCCGGAAGTAAAGCAGCACCAGCAGGATGATTGCAAAAATTATTTCCAGATGTCCGAGCGTATCCGTGAATTTCGCCAGCTTGAGCGTTTGGAAAGACGGCAGGGCGAAATAGCGCATGGTATTCCCCAACACGGAGGTATCGCGAACGACAACCGCCAAAAAGGTGATCACGCCCATGAAAAATCCCCAGCAGAGTTCTTTACCAAGACTTTTGCCGTTGCGCGCAATATAGGGCGCAATCACCAGCAGGCAAACCAGTTCCCCAAAGGGGATGGTCATGAGTACGTGCGTGCCTTGAATATATTTGACGACGGGCAGGCGTAGCATGGGCAGAAAATTACCGGCATCTGCGTTTAACATGGTTGTGAGCATGGAAATTCCAATGAAAAAGAAAGACAGAATCACGAAAGCTGCCGCATATTTTCCAATGACGTTCAACCCTTTATAAGTCGCATATGCCACCAATCCCATGAAACAGATGCTGAGTGCCATCATCGGCGTGTTGTTCATAACAGTTTGATTGATAAAATTGCTGGCATCCCGTAGATTTAAGGAAGTTAGCAGGAAGAAAAAAAACATATAGACAATGGAAACCATCGTGCCGCCAATTTTTCCGAATGCAAAATCGTTAATCTCAAACAATCCTTTCCCCGGAAAACGCTTTACCAGCGCCAGAATGACCAACATGAGGGGAATGGACAGGATGGAGGCAATTGCCGTGACAATCCAGGTGTCATGTCCGGTAATGGTTGTGACAAATGCTGTAAGCATCGTGGAGGACTGGATAAAACACGCCACGGTAAACATAAACGAAACGTTGTTAATCGTATTGTTCTGAGGAACTGGATTCATATACTTGCCTGCCTTTCATAAGAATCTTTTAGTCTTCCAGGCTGATCGGTGCGCCCGCCTGACCGGTGTTTTTCATGCGGATATTCGACTGCACATCCAGTTCGACTTTTGGGTAAATGTCCCGCCAGTGTGCTTTCATGTCCACAAATTGATCGAAATCATGCCGGTACAGAGTTTCGCCCACTTCAAAAATATCCGCAGAGCAGGTCTGGGAAGTATGAAATGCCTGACCGACGATTTCCTCTACTTTTTTGTTCAAGGCGGTCTGCAGCGAGAAAAACATTTCATTGAGATCACCCGTTTCATACCCGTGCAGTTCACCAATGGTGGCAATGCCTTCAATGCGGATTTCCAGCACGATGGTGCCATCCTCACGNNAACATTCATCGCATCGCCTTTCACACTGCTTTTTCCAAGCAAGTAGCCTTTGATTTCTTCATCTTTGAGCTTTCCGACCATTTTTCCGTCATAGAATAAGGCCAGCCCGTCAAAGGAAATCGAACTTTTCCCTGAATCTTGCTTCTCTGCTTTTACAATCGGTACGGCGGTGGCGATCGTCCCAGTAATCATATCGGAATCAAATTTCAACATGTTCGCACCGAATTCCGGTGTGATTTTTTGTTCCAATGCCAGCATGCGGGTTATGGCAATCGCGGAATTTTTTTCGGTTTCCGGCACGGCGGTTAGGATTTCCTCTATATTTCCTTCGCCGACAAAAACATTGACTTCCAGACGGGTTTCGTTGTTACGGGTAAACACATCAAAATATTCTTTTATGCCGTTTTGTGCAAGCTTTTCGCTGACGATAATCATTTGATTATGATGCAAAAACAAATGCCGGCTGGTTTTACAGCGCATTCGGTATATCGCGGTAAGAATATTTTGGTTGTTTTCGGTTACAAGGCTGACCCCGGGTGTAACGTTGGAGGATCCGTTCTGCCCGGAACCGCCTGAGGATCCCTGTTCGCTCTGGAAATCGCCAATCTGGAGCTGCACCTTGATTTCATGTGGATTTTCACTCACATCCAGTCCCATGCCGGTGACAATCGCCAGAGTGTCCAGTTCACGCTTGTCCCAACAGGAAGTAAAATTGCAAGCCATCACAACAGCGCACAGAATGCTTGCAGTTCTTTTTCCCAAAACAGATTTGTTTTTAGATGCCATACTAGCCGCCTCCGTTCTCACTGTTTTTTCCGGCAGGCGGAATAAACGGCTGGGTTCTGACGACATCGTGATATACAATGCCTTTCGGGCGTTTTTTCATAAACCACAACGGCATTCGCACAATGGTATCCTGTTGATTACGGGATGCGGTAAAGCCGTCAAAATACGCCACGCCAAAGGATTTTAACGAACCCAAATGAATGAGGATTGCCAGTACGGCGACCGCCAGTCCAAAACCGCCCAGCACTGCCGCGCAAATCATGGCCAGCAGGCGCAGGATGATGATGGAATCCGTGTGTTCGGGTACGGCAAAGCCACTAACGGCGGTTATGGCAATGGCGATTACCATCGGCGCACCGACCAGTCCGGCAGAAACGGCGGCATCCCCCATAATCAGTGCACCGACAATGCTAATTGCTTGTCCGACGGGGCGGGGAAGCCGCACACCAGCCTCCCGCAGAATTTCAAACGAGAATACCATAATCAGTGCTTCTATAAAGGCAGGAAAGGGCGTGCCCTCCCGGGCTTGGGCAATGGTGAACAGCAAGGTGGAGGGAATCAGTTCCTGATGATATGTGGTAATAGCAACATAGATTGCCGGTCCGAACACGGTGATAAAATACGCAAAAAAACGCAGAAATCGGTTGAAGCTAGCATAGAACGACCGTACGGCATAATCCTCTGAGGTCTGGAAGCTTTCGATAAACAGCATGGGGGCGGTTAATACAAAAGGAGAACCGTCCACGATGATGCAGACTCTGCCTTCCAGCACCTTGGCAGCGGCGACATCGGGTTTTTCCGTATACCCCAATGTCGGGAAAATCGAAAACGGTGCATCTTCAATAAATTCCTCCAGATAGCCGGAATCCAACACAGCATCGGTTTTGATTGCAGAAAGTCTGGTTTTTACCATTTCCACGACTTCCGGCCGCACGACGTTTTCAATATAGCAAATGCAGACATTCGTGTTGGTTTTTCTGCCAATCTGTATCTGATCCATACGCAGAGCGGTGTTTTTAATGCGGCGGCGCAGCAGGGCGGTGTTGGTACGGAAGTTTTCCGTAAAGCCTTCCCGTGGACCGCGCACGACGGATTCTGTTTGCGGCTCACTGACCGCACGTTTATCCCAGCCTTTGGTGCTGACAATGATCCCCTTGGTGTAGCCGTCCGCCAGCAGAACGGTATCCCCATAGAGGCATTTGTCCAGCAGCGTTGCCATATCCAGTGATTCGGTGACATCTCCGCCGCAGAGTACCAGATTTTTAAGTGCGGCAGCTTCCACATCCGCATGGGTGCAAAGAATAGGTTGCAAAATGGACTGCGTAATCAGATCGCTGTTTACCATGCCATCGAGATAAATCAATGCAGCGCGGTGGGTACCTTCCGCATAACAGAAATCCCGCACAATCAGATCCCCGCCGTTGCCAAGAGTTTTTTTCACATAGGCAAGGTTTTCGTCCAGCGAAAGAGAAAGTGTGTGTTCGCCGGCACTTGGCTTTGGTACGGGTTCTGGAATCGGTGGAATTTCGCCGGTTTCCGCTTGAAATTTCTCCCGATACCACTGATAGAGCAGTTTTTTTAGCACTTTTTTGGGCATACAATCACCTCCAAGGAAAGAATAGTGATAGTATGCAAAAAAAGCCTCACATTATTCCGCAAAAAAAACATCGGATGTTTTGCATCCGATGCTTTTTTGTTGTTAATGAATTTTTAAGGTGAAGGAAAGCGTGAATACACCGTTTTCGCAATGCTTTTCGAGTGTGCCATTATATTGACGGACGGTTCTAGCAATATTGGTAAACCCAAGTCCGTGATTGGCACAATCGGATTTCGAGGTTTTGGTGGTATCCGCAGTACAGTTGAGCGCGCAGGAATTGGAGATTTCCACTGCCTGATAGGACTGGCGGGTTGCCATGTGAATGGTTACAAAGCGGGGCATATCGATATTTCTGCAGGCTTCCAACGCATTATCCAGTGCATTTGCCAGTACGATACACGTATCCGCCGCTGATAAATCCGGATAGAAGAAACCGTCCGCTGTAAAGGTAATGTCATTTGCCGCGGCAAGGGCTTCTTTGTCCGAGAGAATCGCATCCACGATATAATTGCCGGTATCAAACCGTTTTTTCTCCATGGCGGGCGTTTGGTTTAGTTCGGTAATGTATTCCAGCACCTGCTCGTTGCTGCCGGTACGGGCCAGCGATTCAATACAGTGCATATGGTTATTAAAATCATGCCGGAACCTGCGGTATTCCTCATACAGCCGATTCTGGGATTCGTAATGTGCAACCTGTGTCTGCACTTGCTTTTCCAGCATTTCTGAAACGTCCCGATAGTGTGTGCGAGCCAGATTATTCACCATGAGTACAAGAATCACAAACATTAGGATGATCACAACAACAATGGCAGAAACCTGTAGGATATTGCGTTGTAAAGCGAGCTTATCCGTGTTGACTTCCAACAGGCTGGTGATGGATTCCATGCCCAAAAGACACAAAAGCGCCACGATATAAATTGGAATATGAATCTTCCGCAACGCCTGCATGAGGTATTCGCACTGCTTTGTGCGAGTATAATGCAGCAGTACCAGCAATAACAGCAGTTGGAATACCGCGGAACTGGCATACCCGACGAGAACGCCGTCCTCTGCTCCAAAAACACTTTTAATGCCAAATATAAGTATGATCTGCCATATGGAATCCAACGTGACCATGACAATGGGTATGTAAATGCCGGACCAGGTGAGATGTCGGTTGAGCCAAAAGCATAGCAGCGGATATTTTATCAGATCTAAGACGAGGAAAACGATGGACAGCGCCGATGACAAATAGATCGAGGCATAGGCATACAGGCAGGATATCAAAATGGAAACTGCGACACAGTACAGGAATCTGCGGCGAAGTTTTTCCGCCGGCGGTTGCTTGTATGTGGAAAACACCAGTATGGTATTAAAAAATAACAAAGTTTCGGAAAGAATCAGAAAAACGGCTTGAATTGGCTGCAAACTTACCAGTCCTTTTTTGAAGATCTCAGAATATAGTGGTGAAAGCCGGTTTTGAATCCGGAAAGATAGCTTCTGCCAATGAGTGCTTGTTCGCCGTTGTCAAACAAGATGGTGTTGCTTGTGTGGTTGCGGATATGCCGGAGTGCGGCAATGTAGCTTTTATGAACGCGCAAAAAATCTTCCTTGGGCAGTTCATTTTCATACCAACTGAGATTACGTGTGCTTTCCAGCCATTGCCCATCCGTGCGGATCACGGTTCGTTTGCGGTTGGCTTCTAAATATATAATATCTGTGCGCCGGATTTTCCATGTTTCACCCTGTGCGGGAATGGAAAGATAGGCGTCATCGTCATCGGTGCTAAAAAACGCATCCAGCGCATGAAAAAGCTCCGGCTTTTTTAGCGGCTTTACCAGAAAACGAAAGGTGTTGACTTCAAAGCTTTTAAAAACCACATGGGGATATCCGGTGAGAAAAATAATCGTGATATCTTTGTTGTTTTCCCGCAGGCGGCGCGCAGTTTCGATGCCGTTCATGTCTCCGAGTTCATAATCCATAAAGACCAGCCGGTAATCTTGGTCGCTGTGAAGCAGTTCGTGTCCGTTTTCAAAATAGTAGGTACAAATATCCGTCCCTCGTAGGTGCGAATATTCCTCAATCGCATGATTCAGTTCTTGATAGAAAACTTTTTCATCTTCACAAACCGCTATTTTCATACTCTCACCCCAACAAATTGGAATCCATTCTGTTGATAGTATAACATAATGGGAACTTTTTTGCAAGCAAAAATGCAGTTGGTACCGTTTTTACTACCGTTGGTTCTCTTTTTGTTGAGACGAAAAGGGTGGGGTGCTATACTGCAGGCAAGCAAAAGGGTCGTCCGCAAAATGGTCATCATCCGCACGGATCGCTTTTGCATAACATTCATTTAGGATAATGAGAACAGACAGAATGGAGGTGTGACGATGTTTAGGCGAATCTGGTTCATCGTATTCGGATACTAAACAAAAGGAGTATGCAAGTAGTTGAGCAGCAATTCATAAATATCGATTCACTTCTTTCCTACAAGACAAGAACAAAAAGCTGTAAGCTCGGATCGTTGATTCATCACATGTACAACGGAACACAAATGCTGGGGTTTTCCGTAAAAGACAAATTATTATTTGCCATAGATGCGAAGACAGATTCTTGCGGTGAGGAAATTCTGGATATGGAATTTTTGATTCCCGTCAGTTCCGGCTTTCAAAGTAATGAAAATTACATCTTCAAGCCGCGGTTTAAGTTGGAAAATGCCGTCAAGATTCGGCATTTTGGTAGTCTTGCCACGTTGGAACGTTCTAGGGCACAGTTACAACAACATCTTTTGGCGCATGAACTGCACCCGATCACCAATTATTATTATGTCGTGGTGAAATCCGCGCAAGATCACAGCGAGGACAATATTATTGACATTTACGTCGGCGTGAATGGAAATATTGTATAAGGTAAATCAGACTTCTTCATCCCCTTTGAAGTCTGATTTTCTTTCTGTCTAAAAACACTTGACAAGCCTGTGGGAATTTGCTATACTAATAACACCCCCAGTAGGGTGGGGGTGTTATAGTCCGGCGAAAAACCGGAAACCCTACGCATACGGAGGTGTGTGTTAGTGAACCAGAAATTCAATATTACGGGCATGAGCTGTTCGGCGTGTTCGGCTAGTGTGGAGAAGAATGTTTCCAAGATGGAGGGCGTAAAAAACGTCAGCGTCAACCTGCTTACCAACAGCATGAACGTGGAGTATGACGAGGCTGTCACAGGCAATAAAGAGATTATTGACACGGTAGTACACGCAGGCTACGGAGCGGCTCTGCATTCCGAAACCCAACAGGCGGCGGT
>DBRO01000072.1:9656-16322 GCA_002306005.1 Ruminococcus sp. UBA1366
GGACATAAAAATATTTTGATACTGCTTTTTACACAGTTTTTATTGCTGCTGCCGATTATGGCAGTCAACCGCAAATACTATACTAAGGGCTTTAAAACGCTCCTACACCGTTCGCCCAATATGGATACGCTGATTGCGGTGGGTTCCGGCGCGGCAGTGGTGTTTGGCATTTTTATAATCTATAAAATTGCGTACCAGACTGGTCATGGCACCGGCATGGCGGGCGAACACCCCGATGTGTATTTTGAATCCGCGGGAACCATTCTAACACTGATTACACTTGGCAAATATCTGGAGGCGCGTTCGAAGGGGAAAACCTCCGAGGCGATTGCAAAGCTAGTGCGCCTTGCGCCGGATACGGCAAACATTTTGCGCGGTGGAAAGGAAAACATGGTCGCTGTGCGCGATGTGCAGGTGGGCGACATTGTGGTGATTCGCCCGGGGGAAAGCATCCCTGTGGATGGCGTTGTAACGCAAGGCAGTTCCGCTGTGGACGAATCCGCGCTGACGGGGGAGAGTATGCCGGTGGAAAAATCCGAGGGCGACAGCGTAATGGCGGCATCGGTGAACAAAACCGGTGCGTTCCAGTTCCGCGCTACCCGTGTGGGTGAGGACACCGCACTTTCTAAAATCATTTCATTGGTGGAAGAAGCCGCAGCTTCTAAAGCGCCGATTTCGCGGCTTGCGGATAAAATCAGCGGCATTTTTGTGCCGGTCGTTATGGGCATTGCCGTGTTGACGGCAATCATATGGGCGCTTGCCGGTCAGCCGATGGAAGCTGTTGTGACGGCGGGGATTTCCGTACTGGTGATTTCCTGTCCTTGCGCGTTGGGACTTGCCACGCCCGTTGCGGTGATGGCGGCGGCAGGCAGGGGCGCATCCGAGGGCATTTTAATTAAGTCCGGTGAGGCTTTAGAAACCGCACACAAAGCGCAGGTCGTAGTACTGGATAAAACAGGAACTGTCACGGAGGGCAAACCCGCTGTGACGGAGATCCTCCCCACAGCGGGCGTTGCGGAAATAGAACTTCTGCAAGCTGCGGCGATGGCGGAAAAGCTTTCCGAACACCCGCTTGCCGAGGCAGTGCTGGCTTGCGCGGCGCAGGCGGGTGTGGAAGCCCAACAGCCGGATTTATTCCGCGCTGTGTCAGGCAGGGGTGTTTCAGCACAGCTTGGGGAAACCCGTGTTCTGGCGGGAAATCTTGCGTTCATGCAGGAAAATGCCGTAGATTTTGGCGAACTGACTGCACGCGCCGAGGAACTTTCGCAGGAGGGCAAAACCGCACTGTATTTTGCGCAAAGCAAGGCAGGCGGCGAGGCGAAGGCACTGGGGATTCTAGCGGCGGCAGACAGAATCAAAGCCGGCTCCAAAGAGGCGGTTCGCCGCTTGCAGGAAATGGGACTGGAACTGGTTTTATTAACGGGCGACAGCACCAAAACGGCAGAAGCTGTTGGCAAAGAGCTGGGTATTTCCCGCGTGCGGGCGGAAGTTTTACCGCAGGATAAGGAACAGGAAGTCCGCGCCTTGCAGGACAGCGGCAAGCGTGTGATTATGGTCGGGGACGGCATTAACGATGCGCCCGCGCTGGTGCGTGCGGATGTTGGTATTGCAATTGGCGCAGGCACGGATGTTGCGGTGGAATCCGCAGATATTGTGCTGATGAAAAGCGATTTAAACGATGTTGCCGGTGCGATTTCGCTGAGCCGTGCAACGATACGCAACATCAAGCAGAACCTGTTTTGGGCATTTTTCTATAACGTGATTGGCATTCCCATTGCGGCAGGGGTGTTCTATCCCGCATTTGGGCTGAAATTGAGTCCGATGATTGCGGCGGTGGCAATGAGCTTCAGCTCGGTGTTTGTTGTGACAAACGCGCTTCGCCTGCGGAGTAAAAAACTGACCGGCTAAGTGCCGGTTCATGATAACAGAAAGGATGGATTGGTATGAAAAAAATCATTGAAGTTGAGGGTATGCACTGCGATCACTGCAAGGCAAAGGTGGAAACAGCGCTGAATGCGCTGGACGGCGTAAGCGCGAAGGTGGATTTAAAGAAAAAACGCGCCGTTGCGGAAATTAAAAGCGATGTGACGGATGAGGCATTAAAACAAGCGGTAACGGACGCGGGATTTACGCCCGGTGCGGTGACGGAAAAGAAGGGACTGTTTTAAGGCGCATGAAAGCGGACAGGGAGAAAATTACCCGTATGCTGAAAACCGCCCGAGGGCAGGTGGACGGACTGCTCCGCATGGTGGAGGAGGACCGATACTGCATTGATATTTCCAATCAAGTGATGGCAGTGCAGGCTATTCTGCGCTCGGTGAACCGGCAGATTCTGCACGCGCATTTGGAATGCTGTGTGACGGATTCCATGGGGACAGCGGACGAAAAGCAGAAGATTGACGAGATTATTAAAATTATTGACAAGCTTTCGGAATAGAATTTGCACAAAAATCCCGCCCCGATTTTTGAACCGAGGCGGGATCTTTGTGTGTTTTACTTGACGGTGTGTCCGTGCTTTTCCAGCAGGGCTTTAATTTTTTGGTGGGGATCCAAAATGGAGGCAATGGATAAATCGTGATTGAGCGAAGCGATAAAATAGGCAATATACTTCGCGCAGTCCACTTCGTAGAACCAGCTCCGGCTGAGCAGTTCCGGCGTGCGGTAAGTGAGGTTTGTGCCGAACACGCCATCGATAATGCCGTCCTTATGTGCCTTGTCGAAAATCTCCAGCCCATTGGTGAAGATTGCATAGGTTGCGTAGGCGAAAATTCTTTTTGCCTTGCGCTTTTTCAGTTCCACGGCAATATCCAGCACGGAATCCCCCGAGGAAATAATATCATCGGCAATGAAAACATCCCGTCCGGCAACATCGTTGCCTAAGTATTCGTGCGCGACAATGGGGTTTCTGCCGTTCACCATGACGGAATAATCCCGCCGCTTGTAGAACATACCCAAATCCACGCCCAGCACGGAGGCATAATACATATTGCGGTTAATCGCGCCCTCATCGGGAGAAACCACCATGAAATGATCCTTATCCAGTTCGATATCCTGCACGTTGCGGAAGATAGATTTCAGCACCTGATAAGACGGCATAATGTTATCAAATCCCATCAGCGGAACGGCATTCTGTACGCGGGGGTCGTGCGCGTCAAACGTCACGATATTGGAAACGCCCATCGCCTGCAATTCCTGCAAGGAAACCGCGCAGTCCAGAGATTCGCGGTAAATGCGCCGGTGTTGGCGGCCGCCGTACAAAATCGGCATAATAATGTTTATGCGGTGTGCTTTTCCCCCTGCGGATTGAATCACACGCTTTAAATCCTGATAGTGGTCGTCCGGCGACATGGCATTTTCTTTTCCAAACATTTTGTAGGTGCAGTTGTAATTACCCACATCCACAAGGATAAACAAGTCGTTGCCACGCACGGTTTTTTTAATGTAGCCCTTTCCGTCGCCAGAGGCAAACCGCGGGCATTCGGATTCAATCAGATAGGTTTCATCGCTCAGCCCGCTTTGTTTTGCCCATGTTACCAGATAGCTGTTAATTTTTTCGCCCAGTTCCTTTGCGCCCTCCATGGCGATAAAGCCAAGGGGTGCTACCTTCGTCTGCGGGTCAAAGAGTAGCTTGTTCTTGTCCATAATGGTACCATTCCTTTCTGAGGGGTGCCCCTCTGCCGGAAAATTCTTTCCGGATTGTGTTGATAAAGAATTGACAAACGGCGTTGCCGCCGAGGATTACGGAGCAAATTGCGAATCAGAAGATGTCCTGCTTTTTTTTGCGGGCGCGGCGTACGTTGATGATTACCGTTGCCACTACCGCAAGCACTAAGAATATCGGTACAAACCAAGAGGTGCGGGATTTTTCGGTTTTTACGTCAATCCACAAATCCTGCAAAAGCTGGTTGGAATCCTCTGATAAATTTAAGAAAACCTCTGTTTTTTTGGTTAAATACGCATTATCCGGAGAGCGCAGGGGATTGGACTTTTCTTCATCGCTCATAAGCGCATAAGCGCCGGTGTGCGGCGTGGAATACCCCACGTATTCGGTGTTTGCGTAGGCAATTTCAGTTTCGTTTAAGAAATTAATATACATTTCCGCGGCTTCTTTGTGCGCGGCGTTCACGGGAATGCAAGCTGCATCCACAAAGCGGTTGGTGCCTTCCTCCGGAATGCAGTAGGATAAATCCGGATTGTCGTCCATCATGGTAATGATGTCGCCGGCATAGTAGGGTGCAATTGCCGCGGAACCGCTGCCCATTTTGTCAAAAATTTCGTCCATGACATACGCTTGAACCAGTTTTTTCTGTTCTTTCAGGAGTTCCGTCGCCTGCCGCAGTTCGGATTCATCCTCGGTGTTCAGGGAATATCCCAGATATTTCAGCGCAATGCCAAAGGCATCCCGCGGGTTATTAAACATCAAAATATGGTGCGCGTATTCTTCGTTCCACAAATCAGACCAGCCGGTGACTTCGCCGTCAATCAGCTTGGTATTGTAAACAATGCACACCATGCCCCACAGGTAGGGAACGGAGTATTCGTTCTGCGGGTCATATTCAAGATTTTGATAAGCGTCATCAATATAGCTGTAATTTGGAATATTCGTAAAATCCAGCTTTTGCACTAAGCCCTCATCAATCATGCGGGCAATCATATAATCGGACGGAATAATAATATCGTAATCCGCACCGCTGCTTTTAATTTTCGCGTACAGTTCCTCGTTGGAAGCATAGGTTTTGTAATTGACTTTTATTCCCGTCAGTTCTTCAAACGCATCGTTGACATCCAGTGTTTCATCGTCCTCGACCGCCATATATTCGCCCCAGTTTGCCACGTTAAGCGTGATATCCGCATCTTGGAACCGCGTGTAATCATAGTCCGAAAGCATATCCGGATTGAGTGCCGTGCCAAGTTCATAGCCGTCCGCGCCCTGCTCACCCACTTGTGATTCTTCCTCGCCGGAGGACGAACAGGAGCCTAACAGCAGCGCCGCCGCCATGGTCAGGAATATTCCGCGTTTGAATTTCTGCATACCCGTGTTCCTTTCCAAGAGCATTACCCTGCGTTGGTTTCGGCAATCAGCCGTGCGGCGGAAATTTCCTTGCGTTCACGCCGAAGCTTGCGGTTTTCCAGCGCGTTTTTCACAATCAGAATGGCAGCAATCACCACAAAAATAATCGTGGAAAGCGCGTTGATTTCCGGAGAAACTTTTCTGCGCGTCATGGAATAAATCGTAATCGGCAGGGTTTCCACCTGCGTGCCAGAGGTAAAATAGCTCACGACAAAATCATCAATGGAATACGTCAGCGCCATGAGAAAACCGCTGAATACGCCCGGCATAATTTCTGGAATGACAATTTTAAAGAACGCCTGCCGTTCGTTGCAACCCAAGTCTCGTGCGGCTTCCACCAAACTGGGATTCATCTGCCGGAGCTTTGGCATAACGCTGTAAATGACATATGCCACGTTAAACGCAATGTGCGCCAAAATCAACGAAACAAACCCGAACCGGAAGTGAAAGTGATCCACAAAAAAGCTGAACAGCAGCATCAACGAAACACCCGTGATGATTTCCGGATTGATCACCGGAATATAGGTAATGTTCATAATTGCCGTGCGTGCGGAGCGCCGCATATTGTGGATGCCAATCGCCGCGGAAGTGCCAAGAATCGTTGCCAGCACGGAAGAAACCAGCGCAATTATGACTGTGTTCAGCAGGGAAGTGAGAATCGCATCGTTTTGGAACAGCTTGCGGTACCAATCCAAACTAAACCCTGTGAATACGGCATTGGATTTGGATTCATTGAATGAAAACACAATCAGCACCAGAATGGGAATATACATAAACACCAGAAACGCATACAAGAACAGCTTTGCCCACCATTTGTTGGTCATACTATGGTGTCCTCCTCCCCAAACTGGTTAAAGATACTCATGATTAAAATGACGATTACCATCAGCACAATCGCCATCGCGGAACCAAGGTGCGGGTTGTAGGAGGTACCAAGGAACTGCGCTTCGATAATATCACCAATAAGGTCGTTGGTGCCGCCGCCCAGCATACGAGAGATAATAAACGTCGAAACACTAGGCACAAAAACCGTGATAATGCCCGTGTTGATTCCCTGCATGGAAAGGGGAATGATTACTTTTCGTAAGACCTGTAAATTGCTTGCGCCCAAGTCCTGTGCCGCTTCAATGACGCTCTTGTCGATTTTTGTCATGACCGAATACAGCGGCAGAATCATAAACGGCAGGTAGTTATATACCATACCCAAAATCACCGCACCGGAATTATTCAGCATATTGAACGGTCCAATGCCAAACAGTCTTAAAAAGCGGTTAATCAACCCGTTCTCGTCCAGCAGCGTCATCCATGCGTAGGTGCGCAGCAAAAAGTTAATCCACATGGGCAGGATAATCAGCATGATCAGCGAGGATTGCTTTCCGGGAAGTGCGCGGGAAACAATATACGCCACGGGAAACCCAATGACAATGCAAATTACCGTGGCGACAAAAGCAAAACCTACAGAGCGGAACAATACGTCCATGTAGTCGCTCATTTCCACAATGTGCGAGAACGTAAAGTTTCCCTCCGAGGTTGTAAAAGCAAAATATAAAACCAAAAGCAGGGGAACAACCGTAAAAATCAGCATCCAAACAATA
>DBRO01000009.1:0-1745 GCA_002306005.1 Ruminococcus sp. UBA1366
AAAACTTCACTGAACCGAAAGAATTTCTGACGGGAAAGGCAAAAACAAAGCCGGTGCAAACAGCACCCGAATTGCGAATTTTTGCGGCTCTTGTCAAGAAATGGACAGGAGCCGTTTTATTTTTTGCGAAAGGAAGAACCGCATGGAAAACAGAATTGCCTTGATTGGCATTATCGTGGAGCAGTATGAGGCGGCGCAGCAAATTAACGAAATTCTGCACGAATATGGGCGCTATATCATCGGGCGCATGGGCGTGCCGTATGAAAAGCGTAAAATCCAGATTATCAGCGTGGCAATGGATGCGCCGCAAAACGTTGTCAGCGCGCTTTCCGGCAAGCTGGGGAAACTCAGCGGCGTTTCGATTAAGACAATGTATTCAAAAAGCTAGTCATTCAAGAAAGGGGATGGGTATGGAGATTCAAGAATTAAAAGCGCTGATTGACCGGCTGGAGCGCGAAAAAATACTCACAGCAGAGGAATTCGCCCTGCTGGTGGAAAACCGCACACCGGAGCTGGACGATTATGTGTTTGAAAAAGCACGCGCACAGGCAGGGGAATTCTACAACGCGGATGTGTATATTCGCGGACTGATTGAATTTACAAATTATTGTAAAAACGACTGTTATTATTGCGGCATCCGGCACAGCAACAAAAACGCCGACCGCTACCGGCTCAGCCGCGATGAAATTCTTTCTTGCTGCGAACAAGGCTACGAATTGGGTTTCCGGACGTTTGTTTTACAGGGCGGGGAAGACCCTTACTACACGGATGAACGGCTGGAAGGAATTGTCCGAGCAATCAAACAAGGCTATCCGGATTGTGCCGTTACGCTTTCGGTTGGCGAGCACAGTTATGAAAGCTACAAGCGCTGGTTTGATGCAGGGGCGGATCGGTATTTGCTCCGGCACGAAACCGCCGATGCGATGCATTACCAAAAACTGCATCCCGCCTCGCTTTCGCTTGCAAACCGCAAACGCTGTTTGTTTGATTTAAAGAAAATCGGGTTTGAAGTCGGCAGCGGGTTCATGGTCGGCTCGCCCTACCAAACACCGCAAACCATCGCCGCGGATTTGCTGTTTTTAAAAGAATTACAGCCGGATATGGTGGGAATCGGGCCGTTCATTCCCGCAAAGGACACCCCCTTTGCGAACGAACCTGCCGGCAGTGCGGAACTGACTTGTTTTTTGCTGGGCGTTATCCGACTGCTTTTACCGGCGGTGCTGCTGCCCTCCACCACGGCGCTTGGCACAATAGATCCGCTGGGACGCGAAAAGGGGATTCTTTCCGGCGCAAATGTGGTGATGCCGAATCTTTCCCCTGTGCGGGTGCGCAAAAAATACGCGCTGTATGATAACAAAATCTGCACCGGTGATGAGGCGGCGGAATGTCGGTTTTGTCTGCAAAGGCGGGTGGAATCCATCGGGTACAAAATCGCCGTAACACGCGGCGACCGCGCCGGCTGGGTGAATCCCGCACAAAAATAGCATTTTATTTTGAAAGGATATGGGTTAGATGTACGATGTCAAATCTCCGAAGGCGGAGGAATTTATCAACGATGAGGAAGTCTGTCAGACGCTCGATTATGCGTGGGAAAACCGGCACAATGCCGCGCTGATTGATGAAATTCTGGAAAAGGCAAAAAAGAGAAAGGGCTTGTCCCACCGCGATGCGGCTGTGCTGCTGGACTGCGATATTCCCGAAAAAAACGAGGAAATTTTCCACCTTGCCGAGCAGATCAAGAAGGA
>DBRO01000009.1:1874-2179 GCA_002306005.1 Ruminococcus sp. UBA1366
GGTGCGATTCGCCGTGTGAATGTGAATATTGCCGCCACTACGGTGGAAAATTACGCAAAATTAAAAGAAGCCGGCATTGGTACTTATATTCTGTTTCAGGAAACCTACAACAAGGAAAGCTACGAAAAGCTTCATCCGACCGGACCCAAGCACAACTATGCCTATCACACCGAGGCGATGGACAGAGCTATGCAGGGCGGAATTGATGATGTCGGCTGTGGGGTGCTGTTTGGGCTGGAACTGTACCGGTATGAATTCACCGGATTGCTCATGCACGCAGAGCATTTAGAGGCGGCGTTCGGCGT
>DBRO01000009.1:2247-3878 GCA_002306005.1 Ruminococcus sp. UBA1366
ATTTCGCAGATTAGCGGCGGTTCGAAAACCAGCGTGGGCGGGTATGCCGAGCCGGAAACGGATGAGGAAAGCTCCGAGCAGTTTGATGTTGCCGATACCAGAACGCTGGACGAAGTGGTAAACTGGCTGATGAAAATGGGGTATATCCCGAGTTTCTGCACCGCCTGTTACCGGGAGGGCAGGACGGGTGACCGTTTTATGAGTCTTTGCAAGAGCGGACAAATTCAAAACTGCTGTCATCCCAACGCGCTGATGACGCTGAAAGAGTACCTCATGGATTATGCCTCCGAGGATACCCGCAGGCTGGGTGAAGCGTTGATTGAAAAGGAAATTTCCAATGTACCGAACCCGAAGGTGAAGGGAATTCTTACAAAAAATCTGGACGCAATTACCACGGGCAGTCGGGACTTCCGGTTTTAAGGGGGAAAGCACATGGGATTGAACCAAACTCCTTCCGGCGACCGGATTCATATTGGGATCTTTGGGCAGCGCAATGCGGGAAAATCCAGCCTGATTAATGCGCTGACCGGACAGTCGCTTTCGATTGTTTCCGATGTGGCAGGAACGACCACCGACCCGGTTTATAAGGCGATGGAGTTGCTTCCATTAGGGCCGGTGATGCTGATTGATACGCCCGGCATGGATGATGAGGGCGAGTTGGGTGCTTTGCGGGTGAAAAAGACCTTGCAGGTGCTGAACAAAACCGACCTTGCTGTGCTGGTTTGCGATGCCCGTTTGGGTATCACGGAAAAAGACCAAATGATTCTTAACAAATGTCGGGAAAAAGCCATTCCCATTTTGGTTGTGCTGAACAAAATGGATTTGGGNNCCGCGCTGAAAGAAAAGCTTGCCGTTATGGGAAACGTACAGGATGAAAAGCTTCGGCTGGTGGCAGATTTACTGCGCCCGAGCGATTTTGTGGTGTTGGTTGTGCCGATTGACAAAGCGGCTCCCAAAGGACGGCTGATTCTGCCCCAACAGCAGACGATTCGGGATATTCTGGAGGCGGACGCGGTTTCGGTTGTTGTGAAAGAATACGAACTGCGGGAAACGCTACAAACTTTGGGCAAAAAGCCGAGGCTTGTGATTACGGACAGTCAGGTATTTGCAAAGGTTTCCGCTGATACGCCGCCGGAAATTCCGCTGACTTCTTTTTCGATCCTCTTTGCCCGTTACAAGGGAATGCTGGAGGCGGCGGTTGTGGGTGCGGCAAAGCTGGACAGGCTTGCAGACGGCGACACGGTGCTGATTGCTGAGGGCTGCACGCACCACCGCCAATGCGATGACATCGGTACGGTGAAGATTCCGCGCTGGATGAGCCAGCACACGGGAAAACAGCTCCATTTTGAGTTTACAAGCGGCGGGGAATTTCCCGATGAGCTGGGAAAATACAGCCTGATTGTGCATTGCGGCGGCTGTATGCTCAACGACCGTGAGATGAAATACCGCACCAAATGTGCGCAGGACGCGGGTGTGCCGATTACGAATTACGGCATTGCCATCGCGCATATGCAGGGGATTTTAAAACGCAGTGTTGCGCCGTTTCCCTATATTGCTTCGCTTTTGGCGGGCGAAACGGACTGACGGACGGTTCACTTTCTATAAACAGCGAATGACTCCGGAAAGTTGCA
>DBRO01000086.1 GCA_002306005.1 Ruminococcus sp. UBA1366
AGCGCTTTCAGCGTTGCCGGTCCTGCAATCCCGTCCACCGTAAGCCCCTGCTGTTTCTGGAACTTCTTCACGGCGGTATAGGTTAGGTCGCCGTAATAGCCGGTCACGTTGCCGTAAAACAACCCGCGGTCTTTCAGCTCCTGCTGTATCGCAGTTACCTCCTTGCCGGTCGAACCGTACCGCGAAAGTACGTCAGAAGCAGTCGGCGCAAAAGCCAGCTGTGCGGCAAGCAAAACAATCAGCGCAGAAAAAACAATGAGCAGCGATTTTAAAAATGAAGCGGTTCTTGTATTCATAATGACCTCCAAGAAATAAATTTAAGCCTTTCAGGAAATAGTATTCACGCATGGCAAAAATTTATCCGCAAAAAGTCTGCTCAATCCCCAGCCAAATTTAACCGCTTCGCGCACAGCACAAAAAGTTTTTCTTTTTGAACGAAAACGCTTGACTTCCACGCCGGAATGTTGTATAATAGTAACCTGTGAGGGCAAAGAAGCACCTCATAACAATGCGCTGTTAGCTCAGCTGGATAGAGTGACTGGCTACGAACCAGTAGGTCGGGGGTTCGAGTCCCTTACAGCGCGCCAGCAAACGTGACGTTTGCATCCAATTTGCGTCTCTCATTAGAGAGGCGCTTTTTCTTTGCAAATTGCCAATTAGAGAATTCTTTCATTATAAAAAAACCGCACGTCCGGAAAGTTCCGGCAGTACGGTTTTTCATTTTCAGGTTATAGAATCATTTCTTCGTCCACATCATCGCCGTCTGTCGCAGGGGCTTCGCCGTTTAAAATTGCCCGCAGCGCTGTAATATCTTCCTCAGTTAAGGTAATGCCTTTTCCCATGCGCGTGTGATCCGGTGACCATTCCCGCAAATCGTACTTTGGTTCGCGCTCGTTCCAGCTCACCATATTCAGCTCTTTTGTCCAACCCTTTGCGTTTTCAGACAAAACGCCCAGTTCCTTTGTGATTTCAAACTTTAGTTCAGCCATTTGTAACAACCTCCATATTATTTTAAAAACGGCAAGCGCGTCTGTATCTTTTCAGGCAACAGAACCTTCGCCATTTTCAGGATATACTGATAATTTAACGCCAGCACGGTGAAGAACAGTCCCGCCAGCACAACGTAACTCCATGCGCCGTTCAAGAAATTTGCTGCCGTCATTGCCGCAAGAATGACACCGTTTGCAATCAGGCGAGCAACCGAAAAGTCAAAGCAAATCAGCTTTCGGGCATCCACCAAGCGAACAAGGAAAGAAACCAGAAAACTCGCAACGCTGGAAAGCGCTGCACCGTACAGACCAATGGTCTGAATGAGAAATGGACTGGTCGCAAGGCAGACAACCGCGGCAATCAAACTCGTGACCAAGGAGCGCTTGCTGCGCTTTGTGGCAACATAAACCGTGCCGAGAAATGCATTAAAACACATATACATGGTAGAAAAAATCAGAATGGGGGAGTAGTAAACCGCGTCGTGGAAATCGCTGCCGATCCAAAGATATGTCACCGGTTTTACTAGAACCATGACACCCGCCGCAACCAGATACATAATCGCCTGATTCACAGCAAATACGTTTGTGTAAAACCGTTCCCTATTTTCAGAATTATGCTCGGTAATGGCGGACATATTCCATGCTTGCCAGAACATTGTGTAAACGGATGCGACAATATTGGGGATTTTTTGTGCTGCCGCGAGAATACCATTTTGTCCCGCACCCAGAAAATGCACGGTAAAATACGAATTTGCCAGATTGATGAGCAACCAAAGCAGTTGCGTGGGAATCAAAGGTACGGTGTACCGCAAAATCTCCGCCGCAAGTGCACGGTCGAACAGCACNNNAATAATCGCCAGCAAATATCCTGTAATGCCCATGTGGAAGACGATCAGAAAGAGAATGGTAAATCCCAGTGTTAAAATGGTTGTCAGTAGTCCATTGAAAGCAAAAAGCTTGACACGATCCAGCGCACGGGTGAAGTCTGAGTAAATCATCTTGATACTCGAGGTTATGACGTACACAAACAGCAGAAAGCTGTAACTGCCAATATAGTGGCGGATTGTATCGGAAGCTGCTGCGAGTGGGGTGAGAATTGCCAACCCGACAATGCCGAGCAGACACAGGATATTTCCGATTGTAAAGACTTGTGCTTTGTCGTAGNNCCGTAGCGAAGAATTGCATCGGACATACTTAGAGTGACAATTGGAATGAGCCAATTAGCAATCTGAATAATAAAATCCGTCGTGCCCAACTGGCTTTCGGTTAGTACATTTGTGTAGATCGGAACAAGAAACAGAATCAGTAGTTTTGAACTAAAAGAGCCAATTGTTATAATAATGGTATTGGAAAACAATTTTTTGTAGCTGTCTTGCTTACCCATTCCTACCTCCGCTTATTTTTCCATCTTTTTTTCTCAGCCATAAGGATTATTATAGCACATACGGAAAGCGGATTGCAATAGGGGGAACACAGAATGTTGAAATTTCATCCGGCGGTTTTTTTGAACGGGAGTTCTTTTAAAAAATTCATACCGAATGGACTTGAAAAATAATCCTGATATGCTATAATGGTTTCAGGACCATATCCATAAATCACTGTTTGCGAAAGGATTATGAGCATGAAGAATTTGATGAAATTCACCGCAGTTATGGTTTCTATTACAGCTGCGTTGTTAAGCATTCGCCTAATACTGGATATTTTCTCCACACGCATGAAAAAATATTATCCTGTGGATAAGCAATGACGACGCAGATCCGTGTATTTAAAACCGTGTGAACTGTATGGGACGCTGCATTTGTATCAGTTCCGGACTTGCCATACGCTTCTGTGAGTAGAAACGTAAAAAATCGTGCAAGAGCTTTGATTTGTGGCTCTTACGTAGACGGTTTTCGATGCAATATTCGGGAAGTTGCGTGACTGGCAGCACC
Organism: Ruminococcus sp. UBA1366; assembly: GCA_002306005.1. Lineage (GTDB taxonomy): Bacteria > Bacillota > Clostridia > Oscillospirales > Ruminococcaceae > UBA1366. The sequence continues at coordinate 2,921 of DBRO01000086.1, forward strand.
TTACTTACCAAAGAGTCATATAAAAAAGCCTCGCAGGTGTTTCCTGCGGGGCTTAGTACTTATCTGTAAATAATGTCTTCGCGCTTCGGACCATTGGAAACCATACCAATCGGGAATCCAATTTGCTTTTCTACAAATTCAATATATGCCCGGCAATTTTCCGGCAAATCCTCGTATTTGCGAATACCGCGAATATCACAGTTCCAGCCGTCCAGTACTTCCAGCACGGGCTTTGCTTTTTCCAGCAGTCCGGTTGTGGGGAAGTCCGTAGTGACTTTTCCATCAATCTCGTAGCCCACGCAAACCGGGATTTTTTCTAGATAACCAAGCGCATCCAGTACGGTAAAGGCAACCTTAGTTGTCCCCTGAATCCGGCAGCCGTATTTCGTCGCAACGCAGTCAAACCAGCCCATGCGCCGCGGCCGTCCCGTCGTTGCACCGTATTCGCCGCCATCGCCGCCGCGCCGCCGCAGTTCATCCGCTTCCTCGCCAAAAATTTCACTCACAAATGCACCTGCACCCACTGCGGAGGAATATGCCTTCACCACCGTGATGATTTCCTTGATTTCGTAGGGCGGCAGTCCCGCGCCGATTGCACCGTATGCTGCTAGCGTGGAGGAGGAAGTTACCATCGGATAAATGCCGTGGTCGGGGTCTTTCAATGAGCCTAGTTGTCCCTCCAGCAAAATTTTCTTGCCCGCCTGAATGGCATTCCATAAATATAGGGAAACATCGCAAACATAGGGCTTTACCATCTCACGGTATTCCATCATGGTTGCAAAAAGTTCGTCCACGTTCAGCAAAGGCTTGTGGTATAGGTGTTCAAGCAGCACGTTTTTCATTTCCACAACACGAGCAAGCTTTTCTTTTAAAGCGCTTTCGTCAAATAATTCCTGTACCTGAAAGCCGATTTTCGCATATTTATCCGAATAAAACGGTGCAATGCCTGATTTTGTGGAACCAAAACTTTTACCACCCAACCGTTCTTCTTCGTATGAATCAAACAGCACATGGTAGGGCATCACCATCTGCGCACGGTCGGAAACTAAAATTTTCGGCATTGGAACACCTTTTTCCGTAATGGACTGAATTTCTTTAAAAAGTACCGGAATGTTCAGTGCCACACCGTTGCCGATAATGCTGGTCGTATGGTTAAAAAACACGCCGGAAGGCAGTGTGTGCAGGGCAAATTTGCCGTAATTATTCACAATCGTGTGTCCGGCGTTCGCACCGCCCTGAAACCGCACAATAATATCTGATTCCTGCGAGAGCATATCCGTGATCTTCCCCTTGCCCTCATCACCCCAGTTTGCGCCGACAATCGCTGTTACCATTCTGTTTACCTCCAAATCATTATTTGTGAACCCTCACAATGGTATTGTAACACAAACGTTTTCATAAGTAAAGTATATATTATTTATGGTTGCAATAATCCAGCATTATGAACAATCCGCAGAAGCCTGCATATAATAACTGAAATACTATATATATAGGGCAATCTACATGGTTCAATTCGGCTTTTTGCGGAAAGTAGCGTAATTTGTCATGTTCACAAAACGTTAACAACAAAAACACTTGACAAACGGGGCGGGTTATGATAGAATAAACAA
>DBRO01000130.1:0-335 GCA_002306005.1 Ruminococcus sp. UBA1366
GGAGAATGATATTTATTTTCTATGCAAATCAGCATTGTAATTCCTGCTTTTCAATTCTCCGACTTTTATTATACATCATCTGCTTGTGGTTTTCAAGCGTCCACTGTATTTGCGTGTTTATTTCATAAGATAATAAATCAGCCCATAAATGACCGAGGCAACCGTTCCGTACAAGATCACCGGCCCGGAAATAATAAAAATCTTCGCACCCAGCCCCAGAATATACCCTTCTGTTTTAAATTCGATCGCCGGTGCCACCACAGAATTGGCAAATCCCGTAATTGGCACGAGTGTTCCCGCGCCGCCATGCTTTGCCAGCTTGTCATACCAGTGCA
>DBRO01000130.1:393-1891 GCA_002306005.1 Ruminococcus sp. UBA1366
TCCGCCAATCACAAAAGCTTTGGGAATCGTCACATAATACTTCGTTTTTGCTGATGCATCCTGATACATTTCCTCATACTGCGTTTTACTTAATTTCATAACAAAAGACCGCCTTTTTCGAAAAATTCCTGCGGTCTTATTGTTTGTTCTGTTTTTGTTTTTATTCAGAATTTTCATTTTCCTGTTCGGCAAGTTTTGAAAAATCCGGCAGCTCGTCACGCGTAATCACCAGGCTGTTGCTATACAGTGCAACTAGTTCGTCTGCTGTGTTGTATTCCTCCGAAAGCGTTCCGTCCTCTTTGAGTAAATAATCCCCGCTCCAGATGGCAAACCAGCTCCAAAACGCCTTGTCCCGTGCCATTGCTTTGGCATACGGTACATCACCGCATTCCGAAAGCGCACAAGGCTTATTTTTTGTAATCTCCCGCAGTGCTAAAAGCGAATTGATCTGGCTTGTGTTATTTGTATTGCCGTAAATATCCGCAGAAACTACATCGCAATACTTGTCGCCCACATACCAGTCCGCATTTTGGGCATTCCAAATCCAAATCAAATTGTTCAGTTTAAAATACGAAGTTTGACGGGTATAAAGCAATTTCCACAGCCAAAGATAGGAGTCCTTGTCTTCCCCCCACCAGAACCAGCCGCCGCCCGCCTCGTGCAAAGGCCGCCACAGCACTGTGATCCCTTGGTCCTGCAATTTCACCAGTTGTGCGGAAACCGTATCGATATCCTTCACCAACGCAACTGTTTTCTGCGGAATCTGCCCATCATCCGCCAACGCCTGGATTTCTGATAAATCCAGCTTGGCAATATCCACATTGGTCACCGCTTCAGACAGCCGAAAATCCGTATCCTCCAGATAAAACGCATCCTTACCGGAATTATCCGGCGCTGCCCAATGCCAGATATAGCCGACCAATCCGCCATCCGCCGCCCACTGCTGTGCTTGTTCAACCTCACTGCCTTTATAGGATGTATTTTCCGCCGTATACGGCATAAAATCGCCAAAACGGATTGCCGGATAAAGTCCCGCTGTTTGATTAATCACATCCAGCTCCGTATTTGTTCCAGCAGTGGCAAACTGCCCGCTTAATACGGATTTTCCAAAGTTTTCGCAAAGATACTGATAAATCGCTTGGGTTTGCCCGTCCGCCTTGGCATTACTCAGCGTCGGGAGCTTGTCCCCAAACCCAATCGTCAGTTCCGATAAGGTCTTGCTTGCTGAAACGGTAATGGCATCCACTTGCAACGAACCGTCAATCACGCCGATTGAAATCGTATGCGCGCCCTTTTCCAAATAGAGATTATCAAATTCATACACATAAAAGCTATCTGATTTTGGCGAAACCATTTCCCCAACGCTGACACCATCCAGAATCAAAGAATTGCGTGTGTCTTTCTTTGCCACGGCACTCACGGCAATCTGATAAAACTGTGCGGTTTGCGCATCAATTTGCAGCTCCAATGAATCGCCGGGTTCGTCCAGTCCCTCCAC
>DBRO01000130.1:1968-9940 GCA_002306005.1 Ruminococcus sp. UBA1366
GTTTCGCCGACTGTGACCGAGGTTTGTGTATCGGTTCGGTTGGAAACATCGACTTTTGTCATACGCGTCACACAGCCGGTCAGCGCACACGCCGCAGCAAGAATTATTCCAACCATTCGCCTGCCCAACAAAAATCAACCTCCCGCAGAGCAATTTAAACTTCCTGAGCCGGCAGCAGTGTGTATGTAACACCCTGTTCCGTTTCAAAACACAGCGCCCCGTGCTCCGTTGTTGTTTCTACCGGTTTCCCAGCAGAAGCCACCCGCAGCGCCTGCGTTGATACCAATCTGCATGGTCTGCCGCATCGCGACAAGATCTCCACCCGTGTCAGTTTGCCCTGTTCCCAAGCCGCAGAAACTACAAATCCGCCACGTGCACAGAGATTTTCAAACCTGCCGGTATGCCATGCGTCCGGCAGCGCCGGCAGAAAAATCAACTCTCCGCCGGTGCTTTGCAACAGCGATTCCATCATGCCCGCAGCGCCGCCGAAGTTGCCATCAATCTGAAACGGCGGGTGAGAATCCAGTAGATTATTGTTTGTGCTATGCGCCAAAAGCGCCGTGAGATTTTCCTGCACCTTTGCGCCATCAAACAACCGCGCCCATAGATTTACAATCCACGCACGGCTCCAGCCCGTATGCCCGCCCCCGTGCGAAAGCCGCCGTTCTATGGTTTTTCGCGCCGCCGCCGCAAGCTCCGGCGTACCGCGCATGGTAATCAATTCTGCCGGATAAAGTGCAAACAGCTGAGAAATATGCCGGTGTCCGGGTTCTGCCTCCTCATAATCCTCCGCCCATTCCATAATTCCGCCCATTTTACCGATATGCGGTTTGGGCAGTTTTTCCCGCATGGTAATCAGCTTTTTCGCATAATCCACATCGCGTCCTAAAATCAGTGCAGATTCAATCACCGCCGTAAACAGCGCATAAATCATCTGGCTGTCCATGGAAGGCCCCGCACACAGCGAACCCTTTTCGCCCTGCGGATTGATATAAGTATTCTCCGGCGAAACCGACGGGGATGTAATCAGCCGTCCCTGATTGTCAAACGTCAGAAAATCCACAAAGAATTCACTTGCTTCTTTGAGCGTTTCAAACTTCTCGTCCAGAAACGCATTGTCCAGCGTAAAGCGGTAGTGTTCCCAAATATGCAGGCAAAGCCATGCCGCGCCCATCGGCCACTGCGTTGCGGGCATCCACAAGTCCTGCGGTGCAGTATCGCCCCAGATATCCGTATTGTGATGACACACAAAACCGCCGCAATCGTACATTTCCCGCGCGGTTTCCCGCCCATCCGGGCGCATTCTTTCAATATGGTCAAACAACGGGCTGTGCAATTCGGAAAGATTGGACGTTTCCGCCCCCCAGTAGTTCATTTCCGTATTAATATTCACCGTGAACCGGCAACCCCATGCCGGCCACATATCCTTGTTCCAAATTCCTTGCAAATTCATTGGCAAGGTACCTTCTCGGCTGGCGGATATCATCAGATACCGGCTGTAATTCCAGTACAGCACAAAAAGCTCGTTATCCGTGCCGCCGTCCCGCAGATTTTGCAGTCGCGCATCCGTGGACAGTGCGGATTTCCCGCCGCTGTTATCCGCAAGTGAAAACACAGTTCGCTGATAGTACCCCTCATAATCGGCAATATGCCGGGCTTTGACTTGTTCATAACCCAACTCTGCTGCTTTTTCGCAATCCAGTACAGCAAGCGCACGATACTCCGTATGCCGGTAGCTTGTGCGGCACGAAACATACAGCGTTACCGCATCGCAGCCCTCCGCGCATACAAATCTTCCCTGATTGAACACGCTGCCGCCCTCGGCAGTGACTTTAATATATGCGGCAAAGCCGATGCCGCACGCGCCTCCCGCGCTGCCGCAATAGTAAATACAGTCCGCACCCGCCGGTGCATTCTGGTCAAAATCATCATCTCTGCCGTCGATCTGCAGCCGAATACTCACAGCGCCCGGCTGGGCGGCAGTAATCCGCACAACAAGCACCTGATCCGGTGCGGAAGCAAGCACTTCTCTGCGAAAATCAAATCCGCCTGCGGAATACTCCGTCACGCAAATTGCGTTGTATAAATCCAGATACCGACGGTACTTTGTGTAATCTTCGGGTGCATTTTGTTCACAACGGCGTTCGCAAACCGCACCGCCGTATTTACGTTTGCAAGCAGAAATCTCCCCCAGACCGGTATGCAGGATGGTCAAGTCTCCCAATGGCTGGTAATGCCGTTGATTCACTGGAACCCCGCAGAAATTCTCCCACACCAGTTCCTCGGCTTTTGCAATTCTGCCCTCTGCCAAAAGCGCACGCACTTCGGCAAGATGCTCCCTTGCTTGGGGATTCACCCGCTTGCGCTTCCCACCTGACCAAACGGAATCTTCATTCAGCTGAATGGTTTCTTTCAATGGTGCGCCGAACACCATACCACCCAGCCTTCCGTTGCCCACGGGAAGTGCCTCATCCCAGTTTTGTGCAGGATTGCTGTACCAAAGCAAGTTTGTATATTCCATACTGCGGTTCCTTTCCGATTTTCGTCCATCAATTCATGCAATTCAAAGCAATTATATCATATTTCCTGTCATATTTCAAATCCTTTTTGTGAAAAATTACACAAAAAAGCTGCCGCTTTCGCAACAGCTTTTATCACAAAAATTAGCCCACCAGACCGGAACGTTCCACACCTTCGATAAAGTATCTTTGCAGGAAAATATACATAATCAAAACTGGCGTTACAGCAAGGATACAGCCGGATTCCAGCCAAACAATGATCTGGCGCATACCCACTGAGCGTCCTTCAAACAACTGCTGATTCAGCGTTGCGGAAAGATTCATCAGTGCCAATGCGATGGTATCACCCTTGTTAAAGAACGAGGTTGATACATAGTAGTCATTCCAATACCACACCACGGAGAACAGGAATACCGTCAGGAAGGACGATTTTGCGTTTGGCACCATGACCTTGATAAAGGTCTTGAACGGGCCGCAGCCATCCAGATATGCCGCATCTTCCAGTTCCTTGGGAAGCCCGCGGAAGAACTGCCGGAACACTAGGATAAACAATCCGGCGCGGATGCCGTTGGAGAAAAATGCCGGTGCATACATGACAATTGGGTTTCCGATTAAGGAAATATAATCCTGACCTGCCGTTGTGCTAAGCAGTGAACCAATGCCGAACAGATTGAAGTATGCATACTGTAAGAACAGCGGAATTACCGTAATCTGCGGCGGAATGATAATCATCAGCACCACAATCATAAACAGTGCGTTTCTGCCCTTAAAATTGAAACGGGCAAAGCCATAACCTGTAATTGCACACATCAAAACCTGCAAAACTGCCGAACCAATGTTTAATGCAAGCGTTCTGCCGAGTGTAACTGGATAATCAATCAAGTTCCAAACGTCTTCGATATTAGCCTTCGTCAGGCTTTTTGGAATCCAAATAATCGTCGGGTCGTTCATCTGATCGTTCGGACGGAACGCGGTGGAGAGCATGAACAACAATGGATACAGGATTACAAAGCACAGTCCAAACAGAATTAAGAACCGGAATATCGGCCAAAAAACGCCCAGAAACTTCTTTCTACGGTTATACCGAATCTGCTCCGGTGCCAATACCGGAAGTGTTCCGGCTTCCTTCATCTCAAGATAGCGGGCTTTCTTTTCAGCCGCCATTTGCTTTTCAAATTGCTTCTCTTCTTTTGCGGTTGCCATTTCTCACCACCCCCTTACTCTACTTCATAATAGACGAACTTGTTCATAATTGCAACGATGATTGCCAACGCAACACCTACAATCACAAAGTACGCCCATGCCATTGCGCTCATATATCCAAAGTCCCAGCTGGCGTTCTTTGAAAGAATATTCGTCATCAGTTCATTGGAAGGATCTACGAACGAATCGATAATTGTATAAATCGTACTTGCCAGAATCATCGGGCTGATATACGGAATGGTAATCTTCCAGAAGTATTCCCAACCGGTTGCGCCCTCAATGTTTGCGGCTTCCTTAGCCGTTACAGGAATATTCTGCAGTGCCGAAAGGAATAGCAGAATCTGGATACCCGAGTTCCACACCAAATTGAAAATATCCGTTGTCAGCGTGGTAATGGTTGCCGTCAGCGTTGCGTTAATGTCATAAATTCCAATGAAATTCAAGAGCTGGTCAACAAGGTCTGTTTCAAACAGCGAGTTAAACTGTTCGGATCCTCCGGAGTATCCGCCGGTATCCATGTTACCATTAATGATGTTGATAACCGGGCCGGTTGCAATGATAACCGGCAGGAAGAACACCGCTCTTGCAAAGGTTCTGCCTTTGAATTTTTGGTTTAGAATAACCGCAATGAAAATGGAGAAGATCACAATCAACGGAAGTCTCAGCGCGGTGTCTTTCAGAACAGCCACCAACTGCTTGGTGTAATTCTGGTCTTCCATGAATGCTTTTTTGTAGTTCTGAATGCCGAAATTCGTCAGTTCCATTTCGCCCGCTACCGGTTTGGTATCGTGGAACGAATAAATCAGCGAGGAAATCAGCGGCATAATAAAGAAATAAATCGTGCCGATAAACCACAGTGCAATAAATCCGTAGCCGTACATTTGCTTGCGCTTTTCATACGGAATTTTCATCACTCTAGGTTGTTTTTCCTTCTTCGTGCGGCTTGCCACGGCAGTTGGCTCTGCTGTTCCTTCAGCTTCCATAACAGGATTATCCTGCACAGGTTTGGGTTCTTCCGCGGCGGGGGCTTGGGCTTCAGCCGGCTGGGTTTCCACAGCTTGTTCTTCAACAGCAGTGGTTTCTGTCGGTTCTTTCATTTCTTCCAAATCTTTTTTCTTTTTGCTCATCAGCCCTGCAAACCTCCTTCCCCGATAATGGAACTCATGTCATAAACGACACCGTCCACCGTCACTTTCTGATTCGTCATATCCACCTGTGTTGTCACCGTTTTTCCGTCATCCGAAGCATACGTTGTGGTAATCACACCCGTTGCATCATCTGTTTCATATCGGGTAATTTCCATGCCGCTTACTTTACTCAGGATTTCCTTTGCAGCGCCGTATTCTGCGGCAGCTTCCGTAATCCATCCCTTGTAATTCGCGTAGAAATACTGGTTGTAATCCGTATCGTAGGTTTCAAACGCATCGGCGTAAATCATATCATAATGCAGGTTCGAACCGGATGCCAACGCCAGCATAAACAATTCGCTGGAATTTGCGCTTGCGTTGATTGCCTTTGTCGCATACGGAACATATCCGTGCAGCACCATCTGATACAGCGGCACATCGTAATCCACAATATCAAAATTGCTGGAGTAAAGCGGCGCATTCACAACGTGATCAACATACGGCAAAACATATGCGTTCGCGCTGTCCGCCAGAACAGAACCGATACTTGCCTTTGCTTCCTTGTATCCATCAATCACCGCTTGCATAGTCTCATCACGGCTGGAGCTGTGCTTTTTGGAGAAGTCGCTGGAAAGAACGGAGGAGTAACTGCCAAAACCGACGGTCGTTAAATCCTTGTCGGTATAGCTGTCAATCATCTGCGAAAAGACCTTCGAATATTTTGTAGGAGAAAGCAAGGCTGCCGCTACGCCCGCAAGCCCCTCGCGATAGTTCAATGAGAACTCCGTTTGACGGGAATATGCGTTTGAAATTCGGATTGCCGTGCTGGTAAAGGTGAAATATCCAAACGAACTGCTATCCATTTGCAAGTTATCCATGGATGGATAAATCGTCACGCCGGAATCTTTATACTCGTTGAGCAAATCCTCAAAATCACTGTTTCCGCCCAACACACCGGCGCCCTTGGCCTTGGTCGAAATTTCATTTTTAATAGATTTATTCGTCCAGTCGTTATAATTGACCACCAAATCCGTTACACCGCTGCCTTGCAGGCTGTCAATAATCGTACCTGCTTGGTCAAAGGTTGTCATCTCTGTTTTCAAATCAAACGGAATACCTAGTACAGACTGCTGTTTCAGCACACCGCCGTACAAATCGAGATATAAACTAGTGGTATCCGCATCCGTCGTTTTCGTCAGGCCTTTTTCACTCACCAGATAATCCCGGTAGACCTGTGCAACGTCTGCAACATTTACGCCGTCTTCATTGGTAATGGGACAATACTTCACGGCAATCTTATCTGTTTTAATATCGCCCTTTTCAATAACCGTCAACCCGTCGGAACCCGTCAGGAAATATTTATCCTGGCTTCTCATTTCAAAAGTTGTAAAAACAGAATTGTACGTCTGTCCGTCATAGCCTGCAACCTGTGCTTCCAGCGTAGCAAACGAATCGCCTTCGGTAATGATATTCACCAATCCGTCATTTCCGGAAACCGTTGCCGTCAGCGGCAGATATGCCTGTTCGGTCATGGCAGGTGCGGAGTTCGGTACCGGTGTATAATCCCTGCCGTAAACCGTCTGGATATAAGGTTGATAGTTGCCCTTCCCGTTGTTGTATTCAATTACCGCACCGGAACCATCCGGAACAACCATGTAGCCTTCCACCGCCGTACCATTTTCATCTACCGTCGGTGCTGCGCCAAAATACGGCAGCAGGGTGATGGAAAGTAACCGGTAGCCGTCCACCATGGAAGGCTTTTTCTCCACAATGTCCTCCGTGGCAACGGAAGCGGTCAAGCCGGTTTCGTCCAGTTCATATACAACCGGAATGGTAAAGCCTTGTGTGCGGAACGTATAGGTTGCAATGAGCTGGTCGCCTTTAATTTTATACGTTACTTTACCTTTTTTCTTGGAATTGATTTCAGTCGAGCTGCCGTTGTCGTCCATTTTTTTGTACTCAACAATCAAATTAGAGCTTAACCGCGCACGGCGGTTACTGGACATGGTGTCGCCCTTTTTCTCGTCCGCAATCGCATCGTCGGCTTCCGCATTAATCGGTGTTGTCCACCAATACTTACCGGTTGCCTTCACATACAAGCCAACGCGGTCATCCTCCTCGTTGTAAATCAACGTGAAGTTCTCGTTGTCAAAAGCCGTTTCGCAAGCCGCTGCGGCTTGTGCGTCGGTAATTTTCTCCGGAAGCTCGTCGGAATCACTTTCTGACTCCTCGTCCTCATCGTTTGCATCCGCGGCAGTATCCGTGGTATCAGTCGTCTGCTCTGCGGTATCCTCATCTTGCGAAAAGGCTGACAAGGTTCCAAGCGGTATCAGCATGGTTACAACCAATGCGCATACAACAAGCTTTTTGAATCTGTTATGCATTGTACACCATCCTTTCTTATCAGCCTCTTAATCGGTACGCGATTTCTGTGTAAACAGAATAAATAAACACATACACCTGCTGGAACAACGAGAGCAGCAATACCAGAAGGAACAAAATCAGCAGCATGACAACCAGCGTTGCAAGTATTGCTACAATGGTTTTGAATACGGTATACTGGTGTGCCGCTTTAATTGCGTTGATCATCAGCAGTAAAGACCAAAGTTCTCCCATGATCACAATCATCGTCAGCCATACACCCTCGTCCGTTACTAAAACGTTTGAAAGCGCCACTGATACAAATTTTGCTACGATATAGGGAACCAAGGCATATGCTGAATAAATGCAAACCTTGCGCATATTGCCTTCGCCATCAAAGAGCGTACAGATTGCCCAGTTTGCGATGACCCAAGAGAAGAAATACACAACGCTCTGTACCAAAAGCGGCACAATGTTAAAGACTTTCACATAGGAATTGTTGAAAGCAAAGCCAGTCAATTGCCGGCTTGCCACCGTTGCCAAAAACAGTAGAAAGACAATCGTCAGCGCCACGCGCATAGAACCTTCTTTTTTCCAGCGCAAATCTTCAAAGCCTTCAAATGGGTGCCAGATGCAGTGTTTCAGCCAGCCAAGGCGAGTAAATTCATACATTTGCTATTCTCCTCCCATCAGCTTGCGCTCAATAAATGCAATCGGGTGTAGATATCCCATTTTCCTGAGCTTTTTAATGACTTTCCACAC
>DBRO01000130.1:10005-15644 GCA_002306005.1 Ruminococcus sp. UBA1366
CCAAGACCGACATAAGCCATGGTATAGGTGCCATCCCGTTTGATGACTTCCTCCCAGTCGGGTTTTGCCTCAAGATACTTGCCCTCACCATAGAGTGTAAACGCGCTGTGCACGTATTCGCCGAATATCGTTTCCTCAAATTCTGTGATGTTACCCTTTCCGGCATCCACCACATAAATCTTATTGCCCATCGTTTCCAGTGCTGCAACGGAACCCATGACGCCCTTTTGGCTGGAGTTTCCGTAGTTCGGTGAACCGAAGCTGCAGATGGAAATCAAATTTGCTTTCTGATCGTACTGAAACACACGTCCTGTGGTGAAATCCAGCACATTAATATTGCCGTTTTCGGAAATATCCACGTCAATCAATTTGGTCGTATAGCTCACGGTATCGGAATAATCCGACGCCCACAGAATATCGCCAAAAACATATTCATCAGAAGAAACATTGTCCCATGTGTTGTAACCGCCGGCATTCAGGCGCTTGACGGCGTCCTGTGTTGCCGTGGCATTTTCCGTAACCGTGTACACAAAACCGTCCGCGTCAATATCAAAATTATTGAATTCCGCCGGCACGTTTAGGGTCATGCCTTCTTTTTGCGTATCGGTCTGGAACACACGCCAAATTCTGTCCGCAATAATTTCCGCGGTTGCTTCCACGCGGTTTGCGCCGTAGAATCCGGTAAATTCGCCCGTTTCATCAAATACAACCGCACCGGCATTGACGGATTTCGCCACAACATAGAGATTATTCGCTTGGTCAACCTCAATCTTTTCCGGACTAAAGCTTTGCGAACGCGTGGTATAAATCGTAGCATCCGGCTTTGTAAACTCCAACACCGAAGAACAGGACATTGCACCGGTGACTTCCGCCTTCACCACTCTGGAATTCATCGTATCTGCAATATACAGATAAAGTTTTCCTGTTTCGCTGTCTACTTTTGCAAGCACGCCCTCGGGCGCGTTCAGCGTGGCGGTTGCGGAATTATCAACCGTTTTATAACAGCCGATCAGTTTTAAGTCCTTGTCCGTCCGGAGAATCCGGCTGTTGCCGGTATCGGCAATCCAAAATTCCTGCAACGTACTTTCATAAAAGATATCCTGCGGATTGCTCATCTGTATGGGTTCTAAATCGTCCACATACAGCACGGATGTTTGATCCCGCAGCTGGGAAAGGCCCATTTCATTACCGGCAATGGTATCCCCCACGCGGTAAACGCTCTGCGATGGAATCGGATCCTGCCAGTAGTCGTAACTGTATGAGGTATAGGGTTCGTCCGCAGAAGCGCTGGCAGTCATAAGCGTAACCGCGGAAACAACCGCACACATTCCACTGACAACCCTGCTGACGACACTGCTTTTTTTCGGCATCACTTCTATCACCTGACTCCTTTAAATATATTGTTGTCCGGATTAATCCTTGATGCCGGAGTTCGCCATGGTTTCCATAACGTTGCTCTGTGCAATCAGGAATACAATCAGCGGAGGGATCATCAGCACAACTGCGGTTGCAAACGTAACACCCTGACGGGCAATACCTGCCGCAGAAATCTGCTGCATGATGGTGGGCAGTGTTTTCCACTGCTCGGAGTAGATAATGGAACCGCCGTTAAAGTTCCAGGAGTTCTGGAACGCGAAAATAATCAGCGTCATAATTGCCGGTTTGGAGTTCGGCACGACAATCGTCCAGCATATTCGGAACAGTCCCGCACCATCAACCTTTGCGGCCTCAATCATGGAGTCGTGAATCGTGGACATACTCTGCCGCATCAAAAACAATCCCAAAGACGTTGCAATGTTCGGCAGGATCAAAGCTAACGGGTTATCAATCAAGCTGAGGGTGGACATCACCAGGAACTGCATGATCCATGTAACCGAAGATGTGAACAGCAGCGAAATTACGATAATCTGGTTGATGACTTTTGAGCCGGGAAACTTGATTTTTGCCAGTACAAATCCCGCGCAGCAGCAAACAAATACGTTGAAAACCGTTACCACAATCGTCACGAAGAAGCTGTTAAAGATGTACCTCGACAGTGGAATCATACCGGATGCCACTTTGAACATATCCGAGAAGTTCCGGAACGTCGGGCTGAGTACATAGAGCTTCGGCGGGAACACGAACAGTTCCTCCACCGGCTTAAAGGACTGGATAAATGCGTAATACAGCGGAAAAACCATAAAAATACCGAACAGGGAAAGAAAAATGAAAATCCCGATATTTCCGCCTAAAGATGCGTTTATTTTGCGTTTTTTCTTAACTTTCAGTTTCTCAATGTCTACCGTATGTTTTCTTCTTGTCGTTCTTGCAACACTTGCCATTTTTACGCACCTCCTAATCCGTATACTTGCTCAACAGCTTGGTGATGAAATGGTTGACAATCAGCATGGCGGCAAACAAAACAAAGCAGATTGCCGATGCGTAACCCATCTCGTACTTAATCCAGCCGAAGAACGTTGCATGGTTCATAACCGTGTGTGCGGAATAGTCGGTGGAAGGAATACCGAGCAAGGATTGCCCCACGATACCAACCGTAAACATTCCGGAAATCTGCAGCACCGCGGCAAACAGCAGCTGCGGACCCATCGAAGGAACAGTAATCAGGAAAAGCTCCTGCCATCTGTTCTTGATGCCCTCAATCGCCCCCGCCTCATACATGGAGGGGTCGATGTTCTGGAAGCCGGCACGCAGGGCCAGGAAGCCCGCGCCCATGGAAATCCAGAGTTGTACAATAATCACCATGATTAAAATATACTTTGTATCCGTCAGCCACTGTACGGGTGTATTCAATATACCCAAATCCAGCAGCACCGCATTGAAGTATCCGTAGGAGTCACCCGACAGCAGCAGCTGCCAGATGATATACACGGAGGTCGTCATGGACGGCGCGTAGAATACAAACGTAAAGAACGTTTTTAAGAACGGGTGCATTTCGTTAATCAGCCACGCCAGAATAAAGCTAAGCACGTAACTGAGCGGACCGGTGAACACTGCCATAATCAGCGTGTTCTTGATGGCAATCATAAATACGTCGTCATTTAAAAACAAGGTGTAAAAGTTTGACATTCCCACAAATTTGGGAAAGTGCGCCATGTCAAAGTTGGTAAATCCGATCGGCAGCGACAGCAGCACTGGGATGACCAGAAAAACAATGAACAGAATCATGAAAGGCGCGAGCATTCCGTAAGCCCCTGCATTCATTCTCATCATATGAAACGTATACTTCCAGTACCCTTGCTTATTTGCCGGTACTTTATCATTGGTTGACATTCAAGCTCTCCCCTTTCCTATTCATCTTTGTAAAGCGCAAGGTCTTTGTTTTTACGGGCAATTTCGTCATTAATATCCTTATTGTACCACATCAGGGTATCGCGCGGGTTTTCCGCATCGTTTACAACTTTACGGAAGGCATTCATCAGGTTGGTTGTTACCGCGTAGGAAGCCGGAATAATCGGAACTTCCACTTGGCTTTTCAGCTGTGCGGTCAGCAGTTCCAGTTCCTCAGAAGACCATGACAGACTGTTTAGCGCTTCAATATTAGCGGTTTCAAACCGTCCCATCAATCCCATCAGAGATTCAATATCGTTGGCGTATTCCACCTGTGCATCCGTGGAAGTAAACCACTTGATAAACTCCCAGGCATCCTCTTGGTATTCACAGCCCTTTAATACCATGGCACCGGAGCCTTGTGAAGTAGAAGAATGGTTAATCGTGCCGTCTTCTTGAACCGTACCCGGCACCTGCATCATGCCCCATGAACCCTTAATTTCCGGAGCCGCAACCGCCAGCTGATTATAGAAGGTGTAGTTTTGCAGAAGCACCGGCATCTGTCCGGTTCTGAATCGGGTAAACGCATCGTAGGTCTGCTGGAAATCATAGTCCGTATAGTATTCCGTCCATGTGGTAAAGGCATCGATTGCCAGCTGCGAACCGAACGTTGTTTCGGTCAGTTCTTCATTAAAGAAGTTGGAATCCTGCTGTACCAGTAAGGTTGCAAGCGTATTGCCGGCTTCTGTTGTATTCAGCACGGTTGCCGTACCATTTACAGATGTCAGCACCGGCAGGATCAAACCGACTTCCATATAATCCCGCATCAGCTTTGGCAGAACCTCGTTGAGTCCGTCCCAAGTCTGCAAATCCTGCTCTGCGTCAATGCCCATGTCTTCTAATATATCCGATCGGTAGAACAGCATGGGGAACACCTGCGATACGGGCAGTCCATAGATACCGCCGTCATAAGTATAAAGCGTTCCTGCATTGGCTGAGAACCGTGTCATTACTTCATCAAAATCATCATACTGCGACAAATCCGTCAGCAGTCCGCGGGCGGCAAGCTGTATGGGGAAGTCACTGCCGAGGAACATGACCACATCCGGTCCTTTTCCGGCAAGGGTTGCTTCCACAACACCGCCCTGCACCAAGCTGATCACTGCTTTGGTGTCGGAGGTCGGGTTGAACCCGCTGTCCACCATTTGTTTTACAACCTGCGCCTGGTCACGTCCGGCGGCAACCCAAACCTTCATCGTCTGGTTGCCCGTTACATCGGAAATTTCGTTGTAATCTTCAAAGAACGTTCCGATAAACGCAAGGAACGCAAATTTCAGCGAAGCCCAGAAGCCTTTCTTGACGCTGGTAAAGCTTTGGTCGGGTGCGGAAACTTCAATGAAGTCCACTTCCAGCGGTTGTTCGCGGTACTGGCGCATCCAGGAGGACATCGTTGTTACATCGTCCTTAATCTGCGTAAGCATCTGCGCAATTTCGAATTTATCCTCCACGCATTTTTCCAGCGTCAGCGCAAGTTTTTCCAGCGTTGCCGCCTCGGAGCCCCCGCTGTTGCTGAGCGCTTCGATTTTTGCTTTTACCTCGCGGAGCTGTTTTGCATAAAGTGCAAAGTCATCCACAATCGTGGGAATATCCGTATAAATGGTATAGTCCGTGTATTTATCCGGAGAAGGACCGGTGATTTTTACAATCTGGCGGTAATAATCGTTCACGTTCAGAACAATTTCATCCAGCTCGCTCATCAGCTCACCGATTTCACCCGGAATGGCTTCCAGCATAATCGTGTGGGTGCCGGCTTCTAAATAATAGTACACCGGATCGCCGTTTGCATCCTCGGGCGTTACGACCGTCCATTCGGAATCATAATAGAACTTAATTTGTTCGGATTCCTCATTCGGGACAACGCCATCAATGTACAGCTTGCGGTTGGAATAGAATCCGCGCATGGTGTTCTGTCTTGCGCGCAGTCCCAGTTTATAATAACCGGAGGTTTCCACCGTAAATTCCCAAGTAATGGTCTGTGTTGCCTTCGACCAGTTACCGGATCCAATGGTATTATATTTTGTTTTCGTTGGGCTTGAGGGAGAGGTTAAATAGGAGTTCTTATCGTTTGTCGGAGAAAGAGAACGATCAGACTTATAAATTGCCTTTTCGCCCTCAATGCGGATGGTTTCCGCACCGGCAGTTGCTGCAAGTTCCTCTGAAGAGGGGGCTTCATACGCGGCAGGTTCTTTCTCGTTATAAATCCGAATTTGTTTAATTGCCAGCATTGCCTTGGAGGCAGTAAAGGTCAGCGTGTGCTGTCCTTCAGAAAAATAGAAAATCAGCGGATCGTTGTACAGACCGTCCACGTCTTC
>DBRO01000130.1:15691-21175 GCA_002306005.1 Ruminococcus sp. UBA1366
GCCGTATCATAAGGCGATTCGCCGTCAATCTGCAAAGCGAATTCGATTTCGTTTGCTTTGCCTTCCAGCGCCTCATAAATCATTTCAATATTGTAAGCGCCCGTCTCGGGAATATCCACAACATAAGAAATCGTGCCGGTTTCGCTGTTCCATTTTAAAACAGAAGCTTCTCCGTCGACATCTTCCACCGTGGCATTTGCATCCTCGCTGGCATAGGAATAGTCCTTGCCGGCAAGCACGACTTCCTGATCCGGCCGCATCGTACTGTACTGCGTATAATACTCCTTATAGTCCAGTTCTCCGCTGTCCAGATCCTCCGTTGCCGCATCGGTATCCGCCGATGTCAGCGTATCCGCAGAATCCGTAGTTGCAGCGGTATCGTCCGCCGCGGTTGCCGTATCATCGGCATAAGCGCCTGTTACAGCTGTGGCGGCCATTGCAAGCGCCAGCATAAAGCTTACCAAGCGCCTGAACCTCGTGTTTTCCACCTTGAATCCACCTTTCCGAATTTTCTGATACGAAAAAACGTCCCTCTCGCATTCCCCGATGAATCCGCATCGGTCACGCGTCGTTTTTCCGAAAAAATAATGCAATCCAAATCCTTCTATGCTAATCTGTTTTGAACACCATAATTTTGCGGCTTTCCGCATCCAGTTCTACCTTTACGCGTTCTCCGCCCTTCATGCCAATGGCCTCGATATACTCTTTCGGCAGCTGCAATCGTCCGGATTTATCCAGCACAATCAGTTCCTCGCGTTCGAATTCTTCCTCGTCCGCTGATTGCTCCGGCGCAGTTTTCTCCAGCTCGCCCAGTTCATTGAGTTCCTCGGCGTAGGAGCGTTTTCGGATAATCTCGGAACTCGTCCTTCCATCGCGGATTGCAACCACGCGCTCAATATTTCTTGCAAGCTTTAAGTCATGGGTTACGATCACAACTGTAATGCCCTCTGTGCGGTTCAATTCTTTAAAAATATCCAATATCATTCTGGACGTTTTACTGTCCACAGAACCGGTGGGTTCGTCCGCCAAAAGCAGCCGCGGGTTATTCGCCAGCGAAATTGCAATTGCCACTCTCTGCTGCTCACCGCCGGACATCTGATCAAGCCGGCTGTGAATCCGGTGCGAAAGCCCGACCTTGTCGAGCAGTTCTGCCGCACGCTGCCTTCGTTTGGAGACGCCCTTCAGCAGCATCGGCATTTCCACATTCTGCACCGCCGTTAAATACGGAATCAGGTTGCGGGCATTATTCTGCCACACAAACCCCACAGTACTTCGCTTATATTCCATATAGTCGTTATCATTAAATTTTAAGAGGTTCTTGCCATCCACCAACAGACTGCCCGCACTGGGTTTATCCAACCCGCCCAGCATATTTAGAAGCGTAGATTTTCCGCTGCCGGAATTACCGACAATTGCCATCAGCTCGCCGCGTTTGACTTCTAAATCCAGCCCTTGCAGTGCCACGACTTCAATTTCGTCCGTTTTATAAATTTTTACTAGATTTTCACATTGTATCATCGGCACATCACCATCAGGTGCTATGCTTTGATTCATGGGATTCGGGATTTCACTCAACAATCTCACCGTCCTCCAATGTGTAAACCTGATCGGCAACATCCATCATACTCGGATCATGCGTGGTCATGATAATCGTCATACCGCGCTGTGCGACTAAATCTTTAAAAAGCTTTACCACGTGCAGTCCGGTCACTGTGTCCAACTCCGCAGTCGGTTCATCCGCAAAAACCACCGCAGGCTTATGGGCAATGGCTCTTGCAATTGCCACGCGCTGCTGCTCGCCGCCGGACATTTCCCCCGGCATATGGTGCATACGCTTTTCGAGTCCCACCGCCGCGAGTGCTTCCTTTGCGCTTTCCGCACGTTGGTCATAGGGAATTTTCGCCAATCGCAGCCCAAACTCCACATTTTCGTAAGCCGTCATGCTGGAAATCAACGCCACAGACTGAAATACAAACGACATATCAAACCGCCGAATTTCATCCCGTTTCTTCTCTGAAAACTGCGTAATATCCTTGCCTTTAAAAAGAACCTTCCCCGACGTAGGCTGATCCAGCGCGCCGAGGATATTAATGAGTGTCGTTTTCCCGCTGCCGGAACGTCCGCGCAGAATGGTAAGCTGTCCTTTTTCCATGGTAATGCTGACGTTTTTTAAAGCCGAAACAACGCTGCCGTCGCCGATTTTAAAATCGCGGGATAGTTTCTGGGTTTCAAGAATGATTTCCATATCGTATCTCCTCGGACAGCATTCGGCACCGATTCAGGCAAGCATCTGATTTGTTTTGTGCATTATGTAGAAAAAAAGCTGTAAATCCCGTGCTATTGCAAAAGCAAAAGAGCATTTTTTATGCACTTTATACAAAAACGCTTGCTTTCGCGCACAATACGGGCGTAGTCCCCCGAACCTGCCTCTGCGCAGATTTCGTAAAACACGCACCGTTTTTGAGCATAAACGCCAAATTACAGGCTTTTAGCTAATGTTAATTATAACAACACGAACACTGTTTGTCAAGTTATCTGAAACGTTTGAATTATTTTTTTTTTGTGAATATTCCACAAAATTAGGGATTGTGCACAAAGCCGTGTTCCTGTTTTGTCTATTTCGCGGAAAGCACTTCTTCCTTTAACTTAAAGGCAACGTTTACATCAAATATTAATTAATATTAATTCTTAGATTAAAATACAGGACTCACTGGCTAATTTTCGCATAACAGCAAAATATGAAACCGATTACGCGAACAGTTTGAAAAGTTCTTTGTGAGAATATTAACAACCAGATGTCTGCTTCAATCTTTGCCTGTGCGGTTATAAACTTTCTGTAAACTCTCTTTTTTCTGCCAAAAAGCCAAGAAAAGCACGAAACTCCCGTTGGAATTTCGCGCTTATTCTTAAAATATTCAGGAAATTTTTGCAACCCCAATTTTTGCTTCTTCCCCGTTAATCGTCCAATCCTTCACAAAGCCCGCAGGCTCTGTAACCGCCACGCTGTCGGCAAGCACCTCCACGGCAATCTCCGCACGGTTGCGCGTAAGAATCGCTTCCAACTTCGCACTGCCCGAAGCGGTAAGGGCAATTCTGTCCAGCACCTCAAAGCCTGCCTCCTTGCGCTGGGTCTGCACTTTGCTGATGATCTCGCGCACGAAACCTTCTTCCTCCAGCTCCGGTGTTAGATTAATATCCAGCGTCACCGTAATCCCGCGGTCGGAAACCGTGAAATACCCTTCCTTCTGGCTGGTTTCAATCAGCAAATCCTCCGGCGGCAGTTTTACTTCCCCATCGGAAAGCGCAAGCGTCACAAATCCGGTTTCATCCAGCTCTGCCTTTGCCGCCGCGCCGTCCAGCGCCGCCAGCACATTGCGCACCTCGCCCAGCCGCTTGCCGAATTTCGGGCCTAGGGTTTTTAACTGCGGCTTGAAGGAGTAGTCCACCAAATCCAGTTCTTTATCCACAAATTCCACGGATTTTAAGTTTAGTTCATCACGGATAATTTCCGTATAATAATCTGCCAACACATTTTCCGCCTGCACATACATTACGCGCAAGGGCTGGCGATTCTTACGGTTGGAACCGTTTCGCGCCGCGCGTCCAAGCACGACAATCTGCAAAACCTCGTCCATATCAGCTTCCAGTTTAGGATCAATCCGGCTTTCATCCCATTCCGGAAAACGGCAGAGATGAATGCTCTCCGGTGCGGTTTTATCCACGCCGCGCACCAAATTCTGATAAATATCCTCCGTCATGAACGGAATCATCGGCGCGGCGGCTTTCGCCAGCGTGACCAGCGCCGTATAAAGTGTTAAATACGCATTGATTTTATCCTGCGGCATACCCGGCGCCCAGTAGCGTTCCCTTCCGCGCCGCACATACCAGTTGCTCATCTCATCGGTAAAATCCTGCAACGCCCGTGCCGCCTCGGGAATCCGATAATTCTCCAAATTGGTATCCACATCGCGCACCATGGAATTCAACCGCGAAAGCAGCCACTTGTCCATCACGGAAAGCGCCGTGTATTCCAGCTTGTAGGCTGTCGGGTTAAAGCCGTCGATTTCCGCGTATAAAACATAGAACGCATAGACATTCCACAGCGTACCCATGAATTTGCGCTGTCCTTCCGTCACGGCTTTTCCGTGGAATTTATTCGGCAGCCACGGTGCGGAATTCGTGTAGAAATACCACCGAATCGCATCCGCGCCGTAGGTTTCAAGCGCCTCAAACGGATCTACCGCGTTGCCCTTGGATTTCGACATTTTCTGCCCATTTTCGTCCTGCACATGGCCAAGCACAATACAGTTTTTAAACGGCGCTTTGCCAAAAATCAACGTGGAAATCGCCAGCAGGGAATAAAACCACCCNNAACAGTTCTTTGTTCTCAAACGGATAATGGTGCTGGGCAAACGGCATCGAGCCGGAATCAAACCAGCAGTCAATCACTTCGGAAACGCGCTTCATTTCGCCGCCGCACTTCGGGCATTGGATCGTCACCGCGTCAATGAACGGACGGTGCAGTTCAATCTCCTCCGGACAATTGGAGGACATGGATTTGAGTTCCTCAATACTGCCCACCGCATGGCGGTGTCCGCAGGAGCATTCCCAGATATTCAGCGGCGTACCCCAATAGCGGTTGCGGCTGATTCCCCAGTCCTGCACGTTTTCCAGCCAGTCGCCAAAGCGTCCCTTGCCAATGCTTTCGGGAATCCAGTTGATCGTGTTATTATTTGCAATCAGCTCATCGCGCACGTCCGTCATTTTAATAAACCACGAATCCCGTGCGTAGTAAATCAACGGCGTATCGCACCGCCAGCAGAACGGATAGCTATGCTCGAATTTCGGTGCGGAAAACAGCAGTCCGCGTTCGTCCAGATTTTTGAGGACTTCCTTATCCGCGTCCTTGCAGAACATTCCCGCCCAGAGGGTTTCCTTGGTCATCTGTCCTTTGGCATCCACCAGCTGAACAAAGGGCAGGTCGTATTTTCTGCCCACGTTGGCGTCGTCCTCACCGAAAGCCGGCGCAATATGCACCACGCCCGTACCATCAGTCAGCGTAACATATCGATCGCAAGTAACGTACCATGCCTTCTTGTCCGGCTTTACAAAGTCAAACAGCGGCTCATATTCCTTGTATTCCAGTTCCTTGCCTTTATAGCGTGCCAGCACTTCAAATTCCTCGTCCAAAACGCTCGGTGCAAGGTATTCCGCCAAATAGTACACCGCGCCGGAAGCCGTTTTCACCTTCACATAGTCCTCATCCGGATTCACGCATAGCGCCACGTTGGAGGGCAATGTCCACGGTGTGGTTGTCCACGCAAGAATATAGGCATCCTCGTCTTTTACTTTAAATTTCGCCACCGCAGAACGCTCTTTTACGTCCTTATAGCCCTGTGCGACTTCATGTGAAGACAATGGTGTCCCACAGCGCGGGCAGTACGGGACGATTTTAAAGCCTTTATAAAGGAGTCCCTTTTCGTA
>DBRO01000130.1:21296-23898 GCA_002306005.1 Ruminococcus sp. UBA1366
ACTTCCAGTTCCACCGGCAGACCGTGGGTATCCCAACCCGCCTTACGCGGCACCATATAGCCTTTCATGGTGCGGTAACGGGGAATCATGTCCTTAATCACACGCGTCAGCACATGACCGATATGGGGCTTGCCGTTTGCCGTCGGCGGGCCGTCATAAAAGATAAACGGCTCTGCGCCCGCGCGCTCGTCAATACTTTTCTCAAAAATATTGTTTTCGCGCCAGAATTTCTCCACCGCGCTTTCCCGCTCCGCAAAATTAAAATTGGTCGGTACTTTCTGATACATCCAATCAACCCTTCCCGTAAAAAAACAACGCCCCCGTCCGGAACAGGACGAAGGCTTAATTCTTCATATAAGCAATCCGCAAACCACCTGCCGCATACCAACATACGCGCTCCCTGTAACGGGGGAAACCGTCGGAGTCTACTTAGCGGCAGGCTTTACAAGTTCGCCCAAAACACCTGCGTGCCGTTCTCTCCGCGCTCGGAAGGGATTTTCACGGAAGTTCTACTTTTGGCGGGCTTGCACTGCCCCCGCCTCGCTGAAAATTTCAAAAAACCGCTACTGTCTTCCTCAACGCTTTTCCTAATACGCAATTAGTGTAGCACAGAAAATTGAAAAAGTCAAGCGATTTTTCGCGTTTTCCCTAATTTATGTAGGGTAAAACACTTGACAACCTATGTTTTTTATGATAAAATAATTTTCTGTAACGATATTTCGTTTGCATTACTCCATAGAACTACTGTCTAAACTGAAATGATGGGCTTCTATGAGTCATAATTTTAGTTTGGAAAGGAGGTACACAGTATGAGAGATGGAATTCACCCGAAGTACGAGCCGACGACCATTACCTGTGCCTGCGGCAATGTGATTGAAACTTCTTCTACTAAGAAGGATATCAAGGTCGAAATTTGTTCCAAGTGCCACCCGTTCTTTACCGGAAAGCAGAAGCTGATTGATACCGGCGGACGTGTAGACAGGTTCAAAAAGCGCTTCAATCTCGAGAAGTAATCGAACACGGCGGGCGGAGGAATCCGTCCGTTTTTGTTTTTTAGGAGGGCAACCATGGAATACCGCACCGTTCGCGGCCGCGCACAGGCAAGCTTTATCGAGCGCAAATCCGAATTTATCGGGCAAATTGCGCCGGTATCGTGCGAAGAAGAGGCGCTGGCTTTTCTTTCGGAAATGAAAGCCCAGCACCGGCGCGCCCGCCACAACGTGTATGCCTATCTGGTGCGGCAGGGTAACCTCTCCCGTTATTCCGATGACGGCGAACCACAGGGAACGGGCGGGGTTCCCGTGCTGGATGTTTTGCAAAAAGAATCCCTCACTGATGTCTGCGTGGTGGTCACGCGGTATTTTGGCGGAATTCTCCTCGGCACGGGCGGACTGGTGCGGGCGTATTCGCACGCGTGCAAACTTGCCGTGGAAGCCGCACAGCCGGTCACCTATTCCATGGCGCAAATTTTCACGCTGACTGCCTCCTATGCGCTATATGGAAAACTGACGACAGTGCTGGATGCCGCCAGCGCAAAACGAATCGCTGAACGCTTTTCCGATACGGTGGAATTGGACTTTGCCGTACGGGAAAACCAAGCGCAAGCCCTCTGCACGGCGCTCACCGATGCGGCAAACGGACAAGTTTCTTTGTTGAAAACCGACAAAAAATATGTGAATTTTGAAAGATAATTTATAAAAACCGTTGATTTTCATACTTTTTTGCTATGGAAACAAGGTTTTTTTGCGTGCGGATTTGTATAATTATTTAGTATGATTTTTTACGTGGAAGGGGGATGTGCACTTTGTTACCACGAGAACGCACCGAACAAATTGAACAACAGGTTTTGTGTGGCTATGCAATGCTTTCCCGAGATACGCAAGGACGGCAGTTCCCACTGGAAAAATGCCCTTTACGGACGGAATTCCAGCGCGACCGCGACCGGATTATCCATTCCACGTCATTCCGACGGTTAAAGCACAAAACGCAGGTTTTTTTGATTCCCACCGGCGACCACTACCGCACCCGCCTGACACACACGCTGGAGGTTTCGCAAATTGCCCGCACCATGGCACGGGCTTTGGCATTAAACGAAGATTTAACCGAGGCCATTGCACTCGGGCATGACTTGGGACATACCCCGTTCGGACACGCAGGGGAGCAGGAACTGAACCGGCTTTGTCCGACCGGATTTCGGCATTACGAACAGAGCCTGCGGACAGTGGATTATATTGAAAAATCCGGAGAGGGCTTGAACCTTACNNTATGAAGTCCGCAACGGAATTTTAGCACACACCAATATGATTGCCGAAACCCGCGAGGGACAGATTGTCCGCACGGCGGATGTTGTGGCGTATATTAATCACGATATTGATGATTCCATTCGAGCGGGCGTTCTGTGCGAGGACGAAATTCCCACGGCAATCACCGATGTGCTGGGGAATTCCAAATCCGCCCGCATTACCACGCTGGTAAATGCCGTTGTTTCCCACGGTGCGGAACAAATCGGCATGGCGGATGAGATCCGCACCGCACACGATGCCCTGCACCGGTTTATGTTCGATTACGTGTACCGCAACCCAGTGTGCAAATCCGAGGAAGT
>DBRO01000130.1:23975-24655 GCA_002306005.1 Ruminococcus sp. UBA1366
GGCTGGGCGCGGATATAATCTCATGATTCGCGAGAAAACTGGCTGAGAGAGGAGGTTTTTACTGTGCTGCCGGAGGACTTCTTAGAACGGCTCAGAAACGCCAATCCCATTACGAACGTGATGTCTCGATATGTGCAGTTAAAACACGCGGGGCGGCTTTATAAATGCCTCTGCCCGTTCCACTCGGAACGCACCCCCTCCTGTACGGTCTACCCCGATACGGAAAGCTTTTATTGTTTCGGCTGCGGGGCGGGCGGCGATGTCATTAGCTTTGTCATGAGGATTTCCAATTTGAGTTACATAGAAGCTGTAAAAATGCTTGCCGAACAAAGCGGAATCCCACTGCCGGAGGATGCACAGCACGACGACGGTATCACAGCTTTACGCAAACGCATTTACGAGGCAAACCGCGCGGCGGCAAATTATTTCTTTCACGCGCTCAACACACAAGAAGGCAAGATCGGACTTGCCTACATTGCCAAACGCGGCGTGAAACCTGAAACCGTAAAAAAATACGGCCTTGGCTACGCGGATGCAAAGTGGACTTCCCTGCGCGACCACCTGCTTGCGGAAGGTTTTACCCCAAAAGAGCTGGAAGCCGCCTCCCTGATCAGCACCGGCAAATCTGGCAATACGTTTGATTTTTTCATGAATCGTGTGATGTTCCCGTTTATTGATTT
>DBRO01000130.1:24737-25245 GCA_002306005.1 Ruminococcus sp. UBA1366
AATCTGGATGTAATTTCACTTCACCAGGCGGGATTTGAAACCGCCGTGGCAACCTGCGGTACGGCGATTACGCCCGAACACGCACGCATGATGACACAGTATGCGGAAGAAGTCGTACTCTGTTTTGATTCTGATGCAGCCGGACAAAAAGCCACGCAAAAAGCCATCGGCATTTTGCAGGAAACCGGTATGCGAACACGCGTATTGGTACTGGACGGTGCGAAGGATCCCGATGAGTATATCCAGAAATTTGGTGCGGCGCGGTTCCGCAACCTGCTGGAAAAATCCGACGGCGCTGTGGAATTTGAATTAAAACGCTGCGCGGAGGGACTGGATCTGGAAAACGACACGAACCGGATCGAATATCTCAACCGAATGTTTGCGGTCATCGCGCAAATTCCCGGCAGGGTAAACCGCGAGGTGTATATCTCCAGAATTGCCAGAGAGGCGGGCATTCCCCGGGATGCCGTGGAATCCTCGGTATTGGCACTTTTACGGAAGCAGAATG
>DBRO01000130.1:25350-27769 GCA_002306005.1 Ruminococcus sp. UBA1366
TTTTTACACTTCTCTGCAAAATCGCCTGCAAAACGCGGCAAATATTTCAATTTCCGCATTTGGCGGTGAATTTTCCCCCGATGAGATGGGCAAAATATCCGAAATAATAAACTTAAACCGGGAAATTCCTGTTACCGATGCAGTGCTTCAGGATTATCTAAATATATTGACAGAGCCAGCCGCTGCGGCGGCAGACGAGGACGAAGATTTGGAGGCGCTGAAAGAAGCGCTCCGAAAGAAAATCAAATAATACAAACCCGCAATGGTAACCCAGTTCTAAAAAGCGGTTTTTCCGACTTTTACAAAGATTTTCGCACACATTATTCCTTGCGGCTACGTATCAGCAATCCCGGAGCCCGGTTTTGTTACAGCAAAACTGCTCCGATTGATTTGCCGGAAGTCCATACCTCCGGCGGAATGAGGGGTTTTTATGAGCAACGACAAAAAAAGTATCATCGACAACCTGATGGATCAAGGCAAAGCCAATGGCAAACTTACCACGCGTGAGATCAACGACGCACTGGAAAAGCTCGACTTTGACGTAGACCAGATGGACACTTTCTATGACAACTGCGCCCATTACAACATCGAAATCATCGACGACATCGTCCCAGACGACACCATGCTGCTGATTCCCGAAGAAGACACAAACAACGAAGCACTGGATCTTTCGCTTTCCACCGAGGGCATTGCCATTGACGACCCGGTAAAGATTTACCTGAAAGAAATCGGCCGTGTCCCGCTGCTGAGCGCGGAGGAAGAAATCCAGCTTGCCGAACAGATGGGCGGCAACGACCCAACCAAGGCGGAATTCGCCAAAAAGCGCCTTGCCGAAGCAAACCTGCGGCTGGTGGTTTCCATTGCAAAAAAATACGTGGGCCGCGGCATGAGCTTTCTGGATTTAATCCAGGAGGGCAATTTGGGTTTGATTAAAGCCGTGGAGAAATTTGACCACACCAAAGGCTTTAAGTTTTCGACCTATGCTACATGGTGGATTCGGCAGGCGATTACAAGAGCCATTGCCGATCAGGCACGCACCATCCGGATTCCCGTGCATATGGTGGAAACCATTACGAAAGTAAAGAAAGTCTCCAGCCAGCTGCTGCACAAGAACGGACACGATCCCAGCCCGGATGAAATTGCTGAGGAACTGGATATGCCGGTGGAGCGTGTACGGGAAATTATGCGGATTGCACAAGATCCTGTTTCGCTGGAAACGCCAATTGGCGAGGAGGAAGATTCTCATCTGGGAGATTTCATTCCCGATGAGGATGCACCCGCACCGGCGGATGCGGCATCCCTGGTACTGCTCAAAGAGCAGATTAACCAGGTTCTTTCCACCTTAACCGACAGAGAAGAGAAAGTCCTGCGACTGCGTTTTGGACTGGAAGACGGGCGTTCCCGCACATTGGAAGAAGTCGGACAGAGATTTAACGTCACCCGTGAAAGAATCAGACAGATTGAGGCAAAGGCGCTGCGGAAGCTGCGCCATCCGAACAGGAGCAACAAAGTCCGGGATTATCTGGACTGATTTTTCAGTATAAAGGGGAAGTGAAATGTATCTGACTCTGGAATCCGATTACGCCGTCCGGATTGTTTCCTGCCTTGCCGCAGAAGACAAACGTATGGACGCAAAAAGCATTTCCGCACAAACCTGTGTCAGCCTGCGCTTTGCGCTGAAAATTCTCCGCAAGCTGGTTTCATCCGGCATTGTGGTTTCATTCAAAGGCACGCAGGGCGGATATCAAATTGCAAAAGATCCATATGAAATTACTTTACGCGATGTCATTGAAACCATCGAAGGCACCTATACGTTCAGCCGCTGCCTGAACAGTGAGGAAAACCCTTGTTCACGCGGAATGTCCGGTATGTGCTGTTATCAAAAAGCCTTTCGGGAGATTACATATCTTGTCCGCAATCAGCTGCAAGGCTATACCTTCGGCAAGCTGTTAGAAGAACAAGATGAAATCGACCAAATCCACCAGCCGGAAGCCAAACCAAAGCTGGAACAGTAAATTTTACAGCAAAAGTGCCGTTGTTTTTTTCAAACAGCGGCACTTTTCTTTTATTTCTTTTTGGCAACGCCATTCTTATCAATGGTGTATCCGTCAATTTCCGTTTTGGTCAGCATCACGCCGTCACTGTCGAAATAATACTGCTTGCCGTCAATTTTATGCAAGCCGGTTTGAGGAACTCCATCTTTAAAATAGTAAGTCTTCCCATCCACTTTCTTTTTGCCCTGCGCTAATGTTGCTTCACCCGTAAAATACACTTTAACATCATCAAACTTATTCCAGCCCGTCATGCCAAGGCCGTCTTTTTTGAAATAATACACGCCCTTGTCTGTTTCCACCCATTTACTCTTGATCATACCTTTTTTTTCGGAAATATAGTAATAATCGTCCCCAACTTTGGTAAC
>DBRO01000130.1:27775-36383 GCA_002306005.1 Ruminococcus sp. UBA1366
TTCATCAAAATAATATTTTGCGCCGTCAATGTTCTGCCAGCCCTTCACGATTTCGTTGTCGGCATCAAAATAATAGGTTTTCCCGTCAATTTTCGTCCAGCCCTGCGCGGCGGAATAGTCCTCGGTGAAATAATACTTCACCCCGTCAATTTCTTTCCATCCGGTAATTAAGTCGCCGTTCTCGTCAAAATAATAACGCTTTAGGTCCTCAATCACCATTTCGTCCTTCGCCAGCGAACCGCCCACACCGAGATATACTTTTTCGCCGTCGATTTCCTGCCAGCCGGTGAGAAGAAAATGCTTATCAGAAAAATAATATTTCTTTTTGTTAATGGTCTTCCAACCGGTTGCCGCCGCACCGTCCTTGTCGAAATAATATTTTTTGCCCAAAAGCACCTGCCAACCTGTCAGCATTTCGCCATTTTCGGCAAAATAATAGCTTTTCTTTTCGATATCCTTCCAGCCGGTGATCATCTTTCCGTCCTTGCCTAGATAATAGGTTTTATCGTCCACTTTGGTGAATCCGGTTGCCATTGCGCCGTCTTTCTGAAAATAATAGTAGTCCCCGTCAAACTTCTGCCAACCTTGCGCCATTGTGCCGTTTTCAGCAAAATAATATTTTTTACCCTCTATTTCTTGCCAGCCGGTCACTAAATTCCCCTGCGCATCAAAATAATAGGTCGCATCGTCATACTCCAAAAATCCGGTTGTCAAAGAACCGTCCTCGCTGAAATAATACTCCTTGCCATTGATTTTTACCCAACCGGTGACAAGTTTGCCGGACGCATCATAGTAGTATGTTTTTCCGTCCTTTTCCGTAAATCCCGGATCGGAGAACCCGTACTCATCAAAATAATAGGCTTCTCCGCTGATGGTTACCGTTCCCTGATAGAAAACGCCCGTATCATCGCTGAAGTAGTACTCGGTTCCGTCAATTTCCACACGACCCTTTTGCAAAACGCCATCCGCGCTGAAATAATAAGTCTTCCCATCAATCTCCTGCCATCCGGTGAGCATGTTGCCGTTCTTGTCAAAATAATAATCGGCGCCATCAATTTTTGTATTTCCCTTTGCGCGTTCGCCTGTTTGTTCCACGATATAAAAGGTTGTGCCGGCAAAATCATGCCAGCCCGGCTTCCAGAACAGCGCATAGGCAAGGTATCCCCCCACTGCTACCGCAGCCACTGCAAAGCTTAGAATTCCGGCAACCAGCAGCTTTTTCTTTCTGATTCTGTTTTGCATTTGTATCCGTTCTGCCAGCACTGCGGCTTCCTCCTGTTCGAATCTTTTTTCTGCCGTATTATTATAGCATTTCTGCGTATCAATTTCAACAGCAAATCGTTCGGGCGAAAAAATATTAACGCAAACAATCCTTCCTGCATCATTTTATTCATAATGCAGTCATTCTTTCAAAATGCTATTGCACTTTTTTGAGGAACGTGCTATACTATTTGTGTTATTGTATTATTGCACTAGGAGGAAAGGACCGTTCATTTATGCTTTGCTTGCCCAAATTACAGCCGCGCCAACGAAAAATCAACAGAATCGTACTGCGAATCGCTGCGGTTTTGATTGCCATATGCCTGCTCACCCTATCCGGAACGGTCATTCAATCCGTATATGTCAGAGCAAAATACGTAACCAGTGACTTTTCCTCCTTGCAACTGGATGGTGTGGAAAATCTGATGATTGTTGCCCACCCCGATGACGATGTGCTTTGGGGCGGCGCACATTTGCTGGAGGAGCGCTATCTGGTGGTTTGCATCACCGCCGGTGCGAACGAAACCCGCGCAAAGGAATTTACCGCCGCCATGAAAAAAACCGGCGACATTGGCATTATGCTGGGATTTCCTAATAAAACCCTCGGCAAGCGCAATGACTGGAAAAGCAGCCGTGCGAAAATCAAGCAGGAACTCACAGAAATTATGCAGCTGAAGTCTTGGAAAAGCATTGTGACGCACAATCCGGAAGGCGAGTACGGACATATTCACCATAAAATGACCAGCAGCATTGTCACGGAGATTTACGAGGAATTATACCCCGGGCAAAGCAATTTATACTATTTCGGCGCATATTATTCAAAAGACAAAATCGGTGCTGTTGAGAACAGCCTAACGCGGATTTCGGATGATTTGCTTGCCCAAAAGAAGGATATTTTGTTGGGCGTCTATACCAGTCAGGACTTTCTTGAACGGAAGTTTTCGCAAATGTTTCCCTATGAAAACTGGACACAGTATACCGCTCCATCCGCCTAAACAACAACAGACCCTATTTTCTCTGCATCATAAGCCCTGTCTACCAGAAAAAACGAAGGTGTAAAGGATTTTATGTTATTTCAAACAAAATTTTTTCGACAAGATAAAACCGCCGCACCACCGGTGTCGGCTGTTTCCCCGCAAAAAGAACCGCTTTTTCGTAAAATAGACTGGCTGCTGCTGATTTTTTTAAATCTGCTCGGCATTGCAATTCCATTTTGTTTTACGGGATTCACCCTGCTGTTTGGTTCGCAGACAGACTGGATTTCCCAGCATGTGGTGCTGCCGGATTATTTCCGCACCTTGTTTTACAGCACGGGAGATTTATTCCCCAGCCTTGCGCTCAATCTCGGCGCGGGACAGAATATCTTTAACTTTTCCTACTATGGGCTGTACAACCCAGTGATTCTGCTGTCCTACCTGCTGCCGTTTGTGTCCATGGATACATATTTACAGGCAGCAAGCATTGTACTGATTTGTATAACGATAACGCTGCTGTATTACTGGCTGCGGAAAAACCGCTTTTCCACAGGGATAACAGCCTTTATCTGCCTGCTGTTTATGCTTGCCGGTCCGATTTATTTTCAAGCGCACCGGCAGATTATGTTCGTCAGCTATCTGCCGTTTCTCCTTGGCGGACTGCTTGCCACAGACCGGTATTTTGCAAAGCAACGCTCCGGTGCTTTAGTACTCTTTACCGCACTGATGATTCTGAACAGCTATTTCTTTGCCCCCGGCTGCCTGCTGGCGTTATTTCTCTATGCAAGTCTGCGGTATTTCTCCATGCCGTCGCACCACACCCCGCGGGAGGTGCTTACCGCTGCTGCAAACTACCTGCTGCGGTTGTTAATCGGCGTGTTGCTTTCCTGCTTTTTAATTCTCCCCACCCTGCGCGCACTGCTAGGCGGCAGAAGCGATGATACCGCGGATTTCGTATTCAACGCATCCGTGATTTTCTCTCCCCGCGGTTTGGTTCGCACGATGTACAATGCCTACGGACTGGGTTTTACTTTTCTGGTTGTCATTGCGCTGTTTTTTCATGTGTTTTCCCGTCGCCGGCCACGCGCCGTGCTGTCTGGGTTGCTGCTTGTCCTTTTCACCTTTCCGGTGTTCAGTTTCCTGCTCAACGGCGGGCTTTATGACAAGCCGAAAGTGCTGATTCCGCTGCTGCCGCTGGTGTTATTTTTATCAGCGGACTTCCTGCAAAACTTTATAAACGCACCAAAAAGACAAATTTANNNGCTCTCGCGTTTTTTTGCTGGCATTAGCGGATATCATACTAACCGGCATCATCCTGCTGCTTTCGCGCAAAACACAAAAGAAATTGTTTGTATTGCTTTGTACAGCCGTAATCTGTACAACGAATTTCATCTATATCAACCGCACCGAAAAATATCCGCAGCGTTCTGAACTCCAAGATATTTCTTGCTCCGGAATTGAAGAATCCGTCCGCAGCTGCACGGGAAACCTGCAACGGACTTCAATCAATCTGTATACGCTGAATCACGCAAATCGGATTTTTTCAAGCAATCACTATCAAACCACCCTATATGCCTCTGTTGAAAATCCTGCTTATCAAACGCTCTATTTCGACACCTTCAATAACGAAATCAGCTACAATAACAAAAGTGTTGTCAACGCAACATGGAACCCGCTATTTAATACTTTTATCGGCAACCGCTATTTGCTTTCCGGTAAAACCGCCCCTGTTGGCTATCGGGAAGTTTCCTCTTTCAATCGAACGGTGTTGTACGAAAATCCGGACGTACTGCCTGTTGGCTACGCAACCACTGCATTGATGAACAAAACATACTTTGAAACGCTTGCCTACCCTGCCAACGCAGAGGCGCTGAACNNAATACTGCGTGGTTGACGGCAAAGGCACAACAAGCTTTTCTTCAGCCGTTACACCCTATTCCGGTACGGCGGAAATTGCCAGCTATGAAAACCTGCACTGGTCAAAAGAAAATGGCGTTTATCATATTTCCGCACAAAAAAACGCCCGTATGAAGCTGTCNNGGATGCTGCACCGCAGCACACAGAAAAGCTCATGGATTTCTATTAATGGCATAGCAAATAAGCTTTCCTCGGAAACCGCCCCATACCCCAACAACAATGATGTGTTTGATTTTGCGGTTTCCTCCAACACCCCGCTGGACGAACTGGAAGTCTTGTTCTCTCCTGATGAATTCGAGATTACGGATCTTTCCCTGNNTTTGATGATACCACCGGCGGCGACCGCATCAGCGGCAAAATTGATGTTACAAACGATGGCTACTTTGTGCTGTCCGTGCCGTATGACAAGGGCTTTACCATTACTGTAAACGGCGAAAAAACCGCTTATGAAAAGGTCAATCAGGCATTCATCGGTTTCCCCATAACTGCCGGCGAAAAACAGATTGTGATTACCTACCGTGCGCCTTGGCAGAATGCCGGTGTGGTTGCAAGCGGCGCAGGATTGCTTTGCTTTGCAATAATTTTGCTTTGGGAACGCCGCAATAGGCGAAAAAAGCCTTGACACACGCGCCCGGTTGCGTTAAAATGATAACTATTGAATCACTTTTTGATAACCGGCTTGAAGACAAGCCCCGAAAGGAACGAAATTGCAAATGATGGACAATACGCAGAAAAGCATGGACAAAATCGTCGCGCTCTGTAAAAACCGCGGCTTTGTTTACGCAGGCAGCGAAATTTACGGCGGACTGGCAAACACATGGGATTACGGTCCGCTCGGCGTAGAACTGAAAAACAACGTAAAACGCGCATGGTGGAAGAAATTCGTGCAGGAAAGCCCCTACAACGTCGGGCTGGATTCCGCGATTTTAATGAATCCGCAGACTTGGGTTGCCTCCGGACATCTGGGCGGATTTTCCGACCCGCTGATGGACTGCAAGGCTTGTAAAACCCGTCACCGGGCAGATAACTTAATTGAGGACTTTGATGGCACCAACACCAGCGGCTGGACAAACGAACAAATGACCGATTATATTCGCGAAAAAGGCATCAAATGCCCTGCCTGCGGTAAATCGGATTTCACCGATATCCGGCAGTTTAACCTTATGTTCAAAACGTTTCAGGGCGTAACGGAGGATTCCAAATCCGAAATTTATCTCCGGCCGGAAACCGCACAGGGTATCTTTGTGAATTTTGCGAATATCCAGAGAACCTCCCGCAAAAAAGTACCGTTTGGCGTGGCGCAAATCGGTAAAAGCTTCCGGAATGAAATCACCCCCGGCAACTTTATTTTCCGTGTGCGGGAATTTGAGCAGATGGAACTGGAATTTTTCTGCAAGCCGGGTACGGACTTAGAATGGTTTGACTTCTGGCGCAGTTACTGCAAAAACTTTCTGCTTTCCCTCGGACTGCGTGAGGAACACATCCGCCTGCGCGACCACAACGCCGAAGAGCTTTGTTTCTATTCCAAGGCAACCACGGACTTTGAATATCTGTTCCCCTTTGGCTGGGGCGAACTGTGGGGCGTTGCTGACCGCACCGACTACGACCTTTCCCAGCACCAAAACACCAGCGGAAAGAGTCTGGAATACTTTGACCCCGACGACAACAGCAAATATATTCCCTATGTTATTGAACCATCCCTCGGTGTGGAGCGCCTGTTTTTGTCCGTGCTGACGGAGGCATATGAGGAAGAAGCCCTCCCCGATGGCGAAACCCGCACCGTAATGCACTTCCACCCCGCGCTGGCACCGGTAAAGGCCTGCATCCTGCCGTTGGTGAAGAAACTCAAAGAACCCGCGCTAGAGCTGTATGGAACGCTTGCAAAGAAATTTGCTGTGGACTATGACGAGGCGGGCAACATCGGCAAGCGCTACCGCCGTCAGGATGAAATCGGCACGCCCTATTGCGTGACATTTGACTTTGACAGTCTGGAAGACGGCTGCGTGACGGTTCGCGACCGCGATACCATGGCACAGGAACGTGTAAAAATTGACGAACTTTCTGCTTATCTTGAAGAAAAAATTGCATTTTAGTTTTGTTATAAACAACAAACCCGCCGGAATCCAACGATTCCAGCGGGTTTTGCTTTCTAGTGCTTAATGAATTACAAAGAATCCAACCGCGGCGATTGCATAAATGACAATCAGCTTTAAGCCCTCCACCCAGTTTGTGCGGCCGGAGGCAACAATCTGATTGGCAATCAGCACACTCGCGCCGAAAATAAACAGCTCAATCGGGGCAAGCGTCAGCGACATCGGCATAAAGAACGCACTGATCACAACCAGCAAAGGCAGTACAAACAGTGCAATCTGCAAGCTGGAACCCACTGCAATCTCGATGGAAATATCCATCTTGTTTTTCAACGCCATAATCACCGCCGTACTGTGCTCTGCGGCATTGCCGACAATCGGAATCAGAATTAGTCCGACAAAGGCTTCCGGAATACCAGCCGAGGCGCTCATCGGTTCAATGCTGTCCACCAGATATTCCGACATAAACGCAATCAGCACGGTGGAAACTGCTAAAACACCGATGGCAAACGGCAGCTTCATGGTCGTGTCCAAATCCTCTGCGTGCTCCACGCCGTACAGGTCTTCCTGCGTTTTAAACGAATAGATTAATCCAATGACATACATACACAGCAGCATAACCGCAACGATCACGCTAAAGCTCTCAAACTTCGTAGTGTATAGCGATTCATCGGAAAACGTCAGGGTAAACACCGTGGGTAGCGACAATCCCACAAATGCAAACAGCAGCATCGAAGCCGTAAAGCTTCCCGCCTGCGCGTCAAATTTCAGCTCCTTGTGCTTTAAACCGCCCGCTAGGATACTGCAGCCCAGCACCAGCAAAACATTTCCCAGCACGGAACCGGCAAGCGAGGCGCGCACCACGCTGAACATTCCCGCCTTCAACGCAAAGATACTGATAATCAGCTCCGTGGCGTTTCCAAACGTTGCGTTTAAAAATCCGCCGAATTTTGGACCGGTATATGCGGCGATTTCTTCCGTTGCAACACCCAAATACCCTGCCAGCGGCACAATTGCCAAGCAGGAAAACACAAAGATCAACGTTTCGCTCCAATGTGCGAACACCGCGACAAACGTAAGCGGCACAAAAACCAACAGATAGCGTAAGTACTTCATCTTCCAGGACTCCTTGTCATAATCAATATTCTTTTACGCCCATCCCACTCTATTTTTGCGGAAATCCGATACGCCTACTCCTTGTCGCCGGAAAAAAAATATCGAGC
Organism: Ruminococcus sp. UBA1366; assembly: GCA_002306005.1. Classification (GTDB taxonomy): domain Bacteria; phylum Bacillota; class Clostridia; order Oscillospirales; family Ruminococcaceae; genus UBA1366. The sequence continues at coordinate 35,240 of DBRO01000130.1, forward strand.
CTCCGTAAAAATCAAGAAATTAATTTATTATATCATTAATGTTTTACTCTGCAATATATTTTTTGTGAATATATGTCGATTTCCCGTAAAAAGAGCTTTGTGAATCCAAATTTCGAATTCACAAAGCTCCCTTGCTTTTTTGTTCCTATTCTTCCCAAATCCCGTCCCCCAGCAAGGACAAGTACGCGGTCAGTTCCTCCGCCATTTCATATTGCTCAGAAATACGCGGATGTCCGTGCGTTGCCGCACCATTTCTTGTGAACACAAACCGATGCACCCTTGTATCGTTCAGTTCCGCATGGATTTCATCAATGGCTCTGTCCCATTCCGCATCGTGCATCAGCACGGTGGTGATCAGCACAAAATGCGCCTTCGGGTATTTTTGCATTAAATCCGCAACAATGCGTTTATAAGCAGATTTCCACTTATGCCGATAAGCAGGCTCGGCAATGTTGTTGTCCGGAAAACCCTCCTTGTGCGGGTCGTTTTGCCCGACTGCAAAAATCACCACATGGGGGGTAAACCGCGAAAAATCCCATGCCGTAATTTTTCCGCCCTCCGGAAAATAACAGAGCTTGTCATAAGCGGTTTCCATGCCGATGTATTCCGGTGCATGGTAATAGCCCGTGCCGTCCAGAATCGCAATCCCGCCCTGTGCGGTGTTGTGCAGCTCCGCGCCCAAATTCCGTGCGGTAATCATGGCATAACTCCGCCACGCGTTATCAAATACACCCTCATGATTTTCCGGATCAATCTGTCCCTCGTAGCCGTGTGCCTCGCAAACTGCCCCCGCGGAAACCGAATCGCCAAAGCATTCCATCCGCCGCACCGGCTTTGGCAACGCCGGCAGAATCTCCGCGTCTTTGTCCACAACCGCGCCGAAAAATGCGTAAAAATGCGTTGCATCCTGCCGTTTGAATACCGTCAGCGTGTGCGCGCCCTCCGGTAGTTCATCCGCAATTTCCAGCAGAATTTCCCGGTCGTTTTCCTGAATCCGCAGCTTGCCCTCCGCGCCGTCCAGGATATAGCCGATATCCATAATGTTATACAGCCTGTGGTTTTTTACAATCACGGCAATGCTTTTACCCGTAAACCGCAAGGTCACATGGCTTCCCGCATAGATAAATACCGGTGCTTCCGGCTG
>DBRO01000130.1:36399-37459 GCA_002306005.1 Ruminococcus sp. UBA1366
GCTTTGTGCTATGTTTATGGCTTCGTGATGTATTTTCCCACAAATGCACCGGTCGAATCCTCTGATTTTTCATCAAATTCCGCCGTGCAGGGCAAAACTTCCCAGTGCTCTGTGTGAACTGCTGTCTGTCCGGTTTGCAAGGTTTCCAACTTGCCAAGGCTCTCCGCCTCAGTCATAAAGAAATTAGAAAACACCTCGCAGTTACAGCCGTTGTCCGGATACGCCGCACCCATTTCGTATGCAAACCGCTTGATAAAAAGCTGTCCACGGGACTGTACTGCCAGCCAGCCGTCCTCGCAGTTCAGCCCAAGCTTGATGTTACGCACCGCGCCCGGCACCTGCCGCAGAGTAATGTACTGATTGCCCAGCATCAGCCGTTCATCGCGGAGATCCGTGTATGCCCAAAGTGAAAGACTCCGGTTGTGCAAAAGTCCCGTGTCGCGCACGGTTTGCGGCACAATCGTGACGCTGTTTTCCGCCATAACCGTCATTGCCCACGGCGAAAGCGTCACAGGCGTTTTCGCAAGGTTTGTTACACGGTGCGTGACTGTAATCTCCCCGCAATCGGGCGAAACCGTCAGCGCCATCTCCAACTGCCAACCGCATTCGGTTTGCGGCGGAGGGGTGAACGTCACGGTGTTTTTCTCCACACGATAGGCAACGGGTTCGTTGTCCGGATAATAGCTCAGCGGATTGTGCTCGGGCGAAATCCACAGCCGGTGTCCGCCGTATAAATGCCATTTGCGTGCACCAAACACTTCCGCAAATTTGCCGCCCTCCATACAAGTATGGTCGTGAAGATCCTCACAAAAGATATTGTTTTCTCCGCAAAGGGAAAGCCAAATCACCCGCGGTCCAACTTCTAACGTCACCAGCGCACGGATATTCCCGTTGTCCAGTTCCAGACAGTTTCCATAAGCACCGTATGATATTTCTCTAATTTTCAGCATAAATGCCTCCTGCTTTAAAGCGTAATTTTTACCTGCTTGGTATATTCGTTGACCGGGACAATCTCCGCACAGCCCAGCTGCTGCAAGCGGGAGGACAGTACATCCAGCTC
>DBRO01000130.1:37540-40586 GCA_002306005.1 Ruminococcus sp. UBA1366
GGATGCCCAGCACACAGTAAAGCAACACCCGGCGAATCCGCGCCATCGTGAAGTTCTTTGCCTTTACCCGCTCCGCCAGTTCATCCAGCGAAGCAGCAAAATCCCGCTGGACGGCATCATAAATCCGGTCGNNNGCGGCAAGCCGGTACAACGCCGCGCGTTCCATCACCGGATAGGTACTGATATTCTCCTCTGCCGTACTTAACCGGTATGGAAGATATTCCTCCGCGCCGTAGCCCTGTGCCAGCAGTTTGCGAATTTGTGCCGCAGAAGCAATTCGCCCTTGTGCCTGTTCGGAATCATGCGCTGCGCCGTGCCGTTCCACCGCATACGGCACCATGTAGGAATCCGTCGCTTCCAGTGCCTTGATGTATTCCACCGCCAGCGTGTTGTTGGGCGAAAGAAACACAGCCGCCAGCTTTTCGCTGTATTCCATTGCCGCCGCCTTCGCCAAAGCCGCCGGATAGGTATTCCCCGCCGCCATCAAATTTTTCACCACTTCGCTGTTGCCCAGCGCCATGGAAACCCGCGCGGCATTTTCCAGCGTGGCAATATCGGCGGATTCCGCCCCGAACGATAGCATTTCCACCACGCCCTTGCCCAGCCCGTTGAGCAATGTAACCGCGCCCAGCGCAAATTTTTCCGCCGAGGCACAGGCAAACGGACAAGGCAGTTCCAGCACCAAATCCACGCCATGTGCCACCGCACGCTGTGCGCGCTGGTGCTTGTCCATCACGGCGGTTTCCCCGCGCTGTACAACATTTCCGCTCATCACTGCCACGATATGCGTGGCTCCCTGCTTGCGCGTCTGCGCTATGTGGTATGCGTGTCCGTTGTGAAACGGATTGTATTCTGCAATAATTCCCGCCGTTCTCAAAACCCCTCCGCCTTTCCATTTTGCATATTTATTCGAAAATTTCTTCCCGCTTCTACCGGAATATTCACGAACAGCGCCCCGAAAAGCTTTTTTGAATTGTATAAAGTGAAAAATTTTTCGAAATCGCTTGAAATTCCGCTCCTAATGCTATAATATATAATAATGTGGGAAATGTCAAGAATTATTATACTATAAGGAGTAATGCAAACATGATGATTTTAGTTGTGAATGCCGGCAGTTCGTCGCTGAAGTACCAGCTGCTGAACATGGAGGACGAAAGTGTAATCGCAAAGGGCAACTGTGATCGGATCGGCATTGACGGTCACATCGCACACAAAACCTTTGACGGAAGAAGCTACGACGCGGATTGTGATTTTCCAACACACACTGAGGCGTTTGAAAAGCTGGTAGAAGTTTTAACAACCGGCGATGCGTCCGTGATTTCTTCTATGGCGGAAATTTCCGCAGTCGGGCACCGGATTGTACAGGGTGCGGAAGTGTTCAATAAAACTTGCCTCGTGGACGATGAGGTCATTGATAAAATTGACGGGCTTGCCGAGCTTGCACCCGTTCACAACCACGCACACGCGCTTGCTTTGCGTGCCTGCAAAAAAGTCCTGCCCGCCAATGTACCGCAGGTCGTGGTCTTTGATACGGCATTTCATTCCACCATGCCGCGCAAGGCGTATATGTATGGTTTGCCTTACGAATGTTATGAACAGCTCCATGTGCGTAAATACGGCTTCCACGGAACCTCTCACCGCTATGTATCGGGAGAACTTGCCCGCGTACTGGGCAAGGACGTAAAGGACCTGAAAATCGTTTCCTGCCATCTGGGCAACGGTTCGTCCATTACCGCTGTGGACGGTGGACTTTCCGTGGATACCTCCATGGGCTTTACCCCGCTGGATGGTCTGATTATGGGTACGCGTTCCGGCGCTGTGGATGCCTCCGCGATTGAGTTTGTCCAGAAAAAGCTGGGGCTCTGTCCGGATGAGATGAGCGAGTACTTAAATAAAAAATCCGGCTTTTTAGGACTTTCCGGCATTGCCAGCGACAACCGCGACATTACAGAAGCGGCACAGCAGGGCAACAAGCGCGCACAGATTGTCGGAGAGATTTTCTGCTACCAGATTAAAAAATACATCGGTGCTTATTCCGCTGTCATGAACGGCTTGGATGCGGTGATTTTCACCGGCGGTATCGGCGAGAATGCCACGGACATCCGTGCCCGTGCCTGCGAGGACATGAGCTTTTTCGGCATTGAGATTGATACAGAAACGAACGATAAAACCCGTGGAAAACTGCAAAAGATTTCAACCGAGCAGTCTAAAACGCAGGTTTGGGTGGTTCCCACCAACGAGGAACTGCTGATTGCCCGTGATACATTAGCGTTGATTTCCAAATAACAAATAGAAAACAAAATCCCGCATTTCAATCGAAGTGCGGGATTTTTTGTGCTTACAGCTATACGGTTGCAAATCCCAAAATTTCAAATGCGCTTTCTTCACTGCCCTCCGCCATTTGAATGGAAATATCATATTCTTGCTCTTCCACGCCCATTACAAGCGTAAACACCTGCGGGTTTCCCCAGCCCTCCGGTGCAATTGCATTGAGTGTGAGCGTCTCTGTTTCCCCGTCCGCGCCGGTTACGGTAATATCCACCGTGCCAAGGTTGCCCGCGCTGTTCTGCTTGTAAATCAAAAACACGAACTTGCCCTTGATTTTCAACGTAAACGGTTCATTCTCCGCACTCATATCGCGGGACCAGCCGTTTGTGAAGGTATCNNGTTAAACTGTCCGCCTCATAAAGCTTGGCATTCATATAGCGGTCGCCGTACACCGTCATCGCGGACATCTGCCATGCATCCGAGGCAGGCTGTTCTGCTACGGTATCAAAATAATAATCCACCATTTCTGCCACCAGCGCATGACCGGATTCGTTCGGGTGACTCTGATCGTCCGAAAAATCCTGCCATGTCATCTGATTGTTGTCAAACAAATACGTCAGTGCATCTGCGTAACTAATCATCGGGAGCTGATACAGCTCACCGATTTTCTTCATATAATCCTGTGCGGAATAGCCTTCCTCATTCACAGAGAACAACAGCACCACGGCAATGTCATTGTCCTGCTCCAGTAACGTCCGCACCATGCTTTCGTACGCAA
>DBRO01000119.1:0-511 GCA_002306005.1 Ruminococcus sp. UBA1366
CTTTGTACAATTGTATAATTTTCAAGCTGCTAATTTGGTTATTTTACTAGAGCAAAACCAAAACGCTCTGTACCGTTGCGATTCTCGACGTTCAGCAGAGGAGATTTCAGCTTTGCCGCTTTCGAAATGCAACCGCCCCACAAGGGCGGGAAAAAGCCATTCCGTGCTTTACAGCGCGAACGAAAGGAAATTTTAGATTCATAACATGCACCTGCAACAAGGGATCATCGGGTTTATTGAAAATTGCGTTACTGCTATGCGTCTAAATTTCCTTCATTGCCGCAGTCAATTTTTATGCAAATCAGGATACTTTCCCCGATGCGCTTGCAGACACAGATAAAGCGTGCTATAATAGGACCGGATGAACGAAGAAATTTATTAAAATATAGTGCAAAGGGTGGCGATGTGAATGAATGTTTTTCTTGGCATATTGATTCCTTTTATCGGAACAACACTGGGTTCGGCGTGCGTGTTCTTTATGAAAAAATCGCTGGGGGAATCGGTTCAGCGC
>DBRO01000119.1:572-4259 GCA_002306005.1 Ruminococcus sp. UBA1366
GTCGGCTTCTGGATCGGCGTGTTATTTTTGCTTGCGCTCGATCATCTAATTCCGCATCTGCATGTTGGCAGCGATCAGGCGGAGGGGCTGAAAACCAAGCTTGGGCGCACAACAATGATGGTACTGGCAGTAACCTTACATAACATTCCGGAGGGAATGGCGGTTGGTGTGATTTATGCGGGATTCATTTCAGGAAACCCCCAGATTACGGCGGCAAGTGCATTGGCACTTTCGCTCGGCATTGCGATTCAAAACTTCCCCGAAGGTGCGATTATCTCGATGCCGCTGAGAGCAGAGGGGGAGAAGAAGAGCAAAGCTTTTCTCGGCGGCGTGCTTTCCGGCGTGGTTGAACCCATTGGTGCTGTGCTCACCGTACTCGCTGCGCAGATGATTGTGCCGGCGCTGCCGTATCTGTTGAGCTTTGCAGCCGGTGCCATGCTTTATGTAGTGGTGGAGGAGCTAATTCCTGAAATGTCACAGGGTAAGCATTCTGATATTGGTACAGTGTTCTTTGCGGTCGGGTTTAGTGTTATGATGGCGTTGGATGTTGCACTAGGATAACAGAATCCGTACTAGTTTGTCTGTTGCTGATGGATCATTTTCAATTCCGACAGAAACACCGTTNNTCCAAATTTGTTCAATTAGTTGGTTGTACCTTGCCTGTGATTTCGCACATTTTTGATGGGAAAGCGCTTTGAGTGTTTCCCAGAATTCCTTGGAGTGATAATCCAGCACGGCAAGGCTTCCGAATCCGTCTGATTTGCGCCGATGGGCGGATTGGCGATACCGATTCACACAATACCGAATCAAGGTTCCTGATGGTTTGTCCATTTTGAAACTAAAGCAAAGGGCCGCATGGGCTGATGAAAGGAGCAATGGCAGTGAAAATTTACTGTATGTCCGATATTCATGGGTGCTTGGAGGAATTTCAATATGCACTGTCCCTCGTTGAACCCAAGCTTTCAAACGAGGATACAAGGCTGGTTTTACTTGGCGATTATATTCACGGCGGCGGGGATGGATATGCTGTACTGGATTTGATTATGAAATTGCAGCGGAAATATGGGCCGGATAAATGCATTGCATTAATTGGAAATCATGAGGATATGGCTTGTAATGGACGATGGCCGATTGCAGCGGATCGGTATTCCTATCAGGACGATAGCGTTGATGAAGCAAAAGAAGATCGATATATTCAATGGATGGCAGATCTGCCACGGTATTATACAGAAGGCAATACGATCTTTGTGCATGCCGGAATTGAAGAAGAAGCAGAAGATGCTTGGGAATGGGAAACGGATGATTACACCTATACTGAAAAATACCCGGCGCAAATCGGGCGGTTCTGTGGAGATTGGAAAATTGTCGCTGGACATATTGGAACTTCGGAAATTTCCGGGAACCGGCGCTTTCATGAAATTTATTATGATGGAGAGTCCCACTATTATATCGATGGTACGGTGCTCGAAAGCGGCGTGATTCCGGTACTTCTGGTCGATACGGATACGGATCAGTACTATACGGTTACAGAAAACGGCAATTGTCTGGTATTGCCGTATGATGAATCGGATTATTGATTGGTTTTGGAAAAAATCATTGTGAAAGCTTAAATGAAAGGCTTTTGCGGTGATTTTTTGTTTGTATCCAGCGGGAATTCGGATGCTTGCTTTGATATTATGCCGGAATGGAATCGAATGAGAGGTAGAAGATGCCAAAAAATAGTTTTAAACAAATTGTTTAAAACATCTTGATTAAATTTTTGGATTGTGATATAATTAACGAAGAGGTGGTGCGCATGAGAGTATTTACAACCGTGCAGGAAAAAATACTGGACAGAGCCTTGTATCTTGCGGGACAGCATAGTAGTTTTCAAATTCCCGTGCGGGAAATTACAAAGGCTGCCGGTGTCAATGTCAATGCCGTCAACTACTATTTTGGCAATAAAGAAGAAATGCTTCGCCAGATGGAGACTTTTTTCATTCAAAATTATCTTGCGGTCTATGCGGTGCTGGATGATCAGGCGCTTTCGCCGGAAGAAAAGCTCACGGCATGGGCAAATGAAATTATGGAATATACCCTGCAGTATCCCGGTATTCAGGGAATTTTAAAGCAGATTATTCGTTCCGAACATACCAGCGCGATGAAAACTTTTTTGCTGGAAAACGGGCCGCTGTCTCATGAAAAAGTCAATCGGCTGTTTGCGCAGGTGATGGGTTTGACAGAAGAAAATGTTGAGCCCTATCGCACGATTTTTGACTCCGCCGTGCTGCATCCGGTCAGCTTTGGCACGGATATTCATTTTAATACGCAAAAGGTGAAAGATCGGGATTTTCGCCTTTCGTATATAAAAACGTTGATAGCAGTTTTAAAGAAAGGAATTTTACTATGAAATTTGCTCGTCTGTTCAGTCCCATTCAAATTCGTGGAATGGAAATGCGCAATCGCGTGGTGTTTCCCGCAATGGGAACCAAAATGGCCTCCGAGGACAAATTTGTAACCCAACAACTGATTGACTATCATGTCGCCCGTACAGAGGGCGGCAACGGACTGAATATGGTGGAGGTCTGTTCCGTACATGGACCTTCCGCACCGAAAAATTTCTCTCAATTGAAGACGACCGGTATCTTCCTATGCTCAAACAGCTTACGGATGCTGTTCATGCCGCCGGTGCAAAAGTGGGCTTGCAGCTTTGGCAGGGCGGACTTGCAGCCGCCAATGATCCAACTTCGATGATTGTTGTGCCCGATCCGATGCCCGTACCGGGGACGGAATACACCCTGCCCGGTGCCAGTAAGGAGCTGCTGGGGGAAATTTCCGAGGCGTTTGGCGCGGCGGCGAAGCGTGCGGCAAGTGCGGGCTTTGACTGCGTGGAGTTTCACTGCGGACATAACTATTCGCCGCATTCCTTTTTAAGTCCCGCAATGAATCACAGAACGGATGAGTACGGCGGTTCGCTGGAAAACCGTGCGCGGTATCCGTTGGCTTGTATTCGTGCTATCCGCAAAAACATACCGGACAGTATGCCGATCTTTATGCGCATTGATGCCCATGACGACTATTTGGAGGGCGGATTGACCGCGGAAGAAATCATCGCTTTCTGTAAAATGGCAAAGGAAGCCGGCGTGGATGTGCTGGATGTGTCCTGCGGGAATTTTATTACCGCTGCTGTAAAGTATGAAGTTCCGCCCATTGATATTGCAAGAGGCTTTAACGTGGAAAATGCTTCTAAAATTCGGAAAGCAACCGGCATGCTGACCATTGCGGTGGGTAGAATTAATGATCCGGCGCTGGCAGAAGACCTTTTGGAGCAGGATCGGGCGGATATGGTTGTCATCGGCCGCGGGCAGTTGGCGGATGCGGAATTCTGCAACAAAGCAAAGGAAGGCCGCGAAGATGAAATCGTCAAGTGCGTGGGCTGTAATCAAGGCTGCTATGATGGCTTTGTGGACCCGGCTATGCCGCACATTACCTGTTTGCGGAATCCGGCGTTGGGCCGTGAACGCGAATATGCTTTAACGCCGGCGCAAACCAGTAAAACCGTGCTCGTTGTCGGCGGTGGTATGGCGGGACAGGTTTACCTCATGACGAATACAAAATGTCAGGAAATCAAACCGGAATCCGTTCTTGTGGAAACGCCGGACGGCGTGAAGGAAATCCCTGCATAAAGCGTGGTTGCGGCAGCGGGCG
>DBRO01000022.1:0-240 GCA_002306005.1 Ruminococcus sp. UBA1366
GACCTCGGCAGATACAACCGTTGCGCTGGTAGATACCGACAAAACCAATATTGCAAAAATTTCTGTGGAAAACACCACCGGCTCCTACACGCTGGAACAGTCCGGCACGGACGATTCCGGCGATCCGGCATTTGATCTGCTGGAACTGGATGGCTTAAACCAAAATACTACACTGAAATCCGCGATGGCAAACGTTGCGTGCGAATTGGAGGCGGCAAATACTGCTGAAAAGAACGCTGC
>DBRO01000022.1:334-3345 GCA_002306005.1 Ruminococcus sp. UBA1366
AACACAAAAATGTCCTACTATACCGGAGAAATTCAGCAGTTTATTTCGCTTTCTCTCGTGGAAACCCCGAGCGATGATGCGTATCCGACCTATGTACGGCAAACCGTGGAGCGCAAGGATTTAGATTACGATATCGTATTCGAGAACGATGATTCCGAACCCGAGGACGAGGACGACCCGACTATGGTTTCCGGACAGGTGATGACTTCCCCCATTTTTGCGTACCTGAATATTACCGAGTCCACTGCTGTGACGCATGGCATTTGGGGCTTGACGGCAACCGATGCGATTGTACCATTCCCAACAGATGAGGATTTTGTAAAATACGGACTGGACGATCCCTTCTGCACCGTGACGCAGATTACCGGCGGAACGGATTATGTCTTGAAAATCGGCGATGTGATTTACGCAAAGGACGAGGACGGCAAGGATACCACAACGCCGGAATCTTACTACTGTTACATTGATGCCGAGGGCGCGGACGCGATTTTCACGATTGCTGCGGACAGCCTGCCTTGGACGAGTTTTATGCCGGAAGATGTGATTACCGGCATGATGACTTATAACTATGTTTACAATGTAGACAATATTGTGATTGATGATGACGGCACAACCCACACAATTGCACTGAATCCGGATAAGCCGGATCAGACCATTGCGCCGGTGTTGGATGACAAGGATGTGGATTCCGATCTGTTTAAGACGTTCTATCAGTTCCTGATGAACTGCCCGACGACAGAGATTTATTACCAAGAGCCAACGGGCGACAAATTTATGACGATTTCCATTAACCTGACAAACGGTGGCGGAGATGTGATGGAAATTTACACCGACACGGATCGCCGAGCCGTTGTGAAGCTCAACGGACAAACTTCTTTCCGGATTCCCACTACTTATTTAGATAAGCTAATGGAGAATTTGCAGAATTTGGCTGATGGAAAAGAGATTGACGACACCTATTAACTCCTAATGCAAAAATTTTTATGAATCCGATTTCACAGACTTTTCCCGACAAAATTATCCACGGCATTGTGATAAAATAAAAACGTAATCTGAGAGAAGGAGGAACAAGAATGCCTGAGAAAAAATCTGCCCCAAAGAAAAGCAAGTTCTTTACCTACAAAGGACTCCCGCTTGTCCGCAAAGGAAATGAAATCTATTACGGAAATATGACGGACGAATTTGTCGTCTGGATTCAGATCGTAGAGACCGGTAAAGTCGGTGATCTGGATGTCGCAAAAAAAGTACGGCTGTATAAAATTGCAACCAGCGACGACGTGCCGCCTAATGAGAAAATTGCCAACACGGCTGAAAAATCCGGCCTGTATGAAGCACTGGATATTGCCAGCGCGTGGCTTTCCTGCCAAGCCGGCTGAAAGCGCAGTTCAAACAAATAACGCAAAAAACGCTGTACGGAATGTTCCGCACAGCGTTTTCTTATTTTCTTAACCGAGGACAATCGTAATTTTATTCTCATCCTTGAGTTGGGATTCCGCAACAAAATTGCCGGAAATCTTTTCGCCGTTTAGGGTGAGTTCCTTGACACCGCTTTGCGCATGGTTGGGGTTCTGCACATCAATCTCCAGCCACTTGCCACGGAACAATTTCTTCATCTTAAAGCCGTCCCACTCCGCGGGAATAGCAGGACTGATCACCAATCCGTCCAAATTTGGACGAATACCGCAGATTCCCTCCACACAGCCAACCATGACGGTGGAAGCCGTTCCCGTCAGCCAATGGACATGCGCTCTGCCCTCATACGGTGAACGCTTGGATTCTACAAACTGTCCGTGCACATAGGGCTCTAACACACGGGTTTCCGCCTTATCGTTCATAGCAGCGGGAGAACTTTCCATAAAATACTCAAACGCACGGTCGCCGTGTCCAAGCAGGGATTCCGCAAGAATTGCCCAGCCTTGCGACTGCGAGAAGATTCCGCCGTTTTCCTTGGTATCGGGGTTAAAAATATGCATGAGCGCGCCGTCAAAATAATGATCCACATAGGGTGGCTCCAGCAATTTTACGCCGTACGGTGTATTTAAAATCCGGTGGACGCTTTCCATTGCCGTATCCGCTTGTTCCTTAGAGGCAAATCCGGAAATCACAGACCAGCTCTGCGGATTCAGCCACATATTCGCTTCGGGGTCGTTCTTCGCGCCCACAACAATGCCGTCCTCGCGGATGCCGCGGATAAAGCGGTCGCTGTCCCAGCACTTTTCCAGTTCCTCGCCAAGCTTTTTCTGTACGCTGTCGATATACGTGATATATTCCGCATCTCCGCGCTCCTGCGCCATGCCGCGAATCACGCTCATTGCATAATACAGCTGGAACGCCACAAAGGTGGACTCGCCCTTTTTGCCAAGACGGAGGCAGTCGTTCCAGTCCGCGTGGAGGCCGGCGGGCATATTGTGGTCGCCCAGCCGTTCCATGGAAAAGCGGATGGCGTTTTTCAGATGGTCGTAAACGGTTGCTTCGCCGCCGTTTGCGTACACGATAACTTCATCCAAAAAGCCCTTGTTGCCGCTTTCGCCCAGATACTTCACAATCGTGGGGAACAGCCACAGCGCATCATCTGCGCGGTAGGAGGGGTGTCCGGTTTCCTTCACATAAGAAACATCGTCCGGGGTATCCTCGTGGCCTGCATTGTGGTTGAATTTCACCAAAGGCAGTCCGCCGCCGTTATCCACCTGCGCGGACAGCATGAAGCGAATCATGCCCAATGCTTTTTCGTGGTCTAAATGGATAATGCCCTGAATATCCTGCACCGTATCGCGGTAGCCATAGCCGTTGCGTTCGCCGCAATAAATCAACGATGCCGCACGCGACCAGATAAACGTAATAAAGCACTGGTAGGCATTCCAAACGTTAATCATATTATTAAACTCTGCGCTGGGGGTTTCCACCTTGAAATTCTCCAGCTTGCCGTGCCAATAAGCCTTGAGCGCATCCACTTCTTTTTCGGTAACGCCCTTTTCTTCATAATGCGCGATGATTTCGTTTGCCTGCACGTT
>DBRO01000106.1:0-2194 GCA_002306005.1 Ruminococcus sp. UBA1366
TCCGGTTCATCGTCCTCGTAGTGAAATTTTGAAAGTCGGTCACTTAGGGAATTGCCAGCTGGTTCAGGTTCGTCATCATAATAACTGTATTTGTTTCCAGAAGGTGCTTTTGAAACGACTGGCGCGGGTTCAAAATCGTCCTGATACGCAAATTTGGATGCTTTTGTTTGGGTTTTTGCTTTGCGCTTTCCCTTGGTTTCAGACAGCTTAAATTTACCAATCATGTTGCGAAGCGCCAGTGATTGACCGGAAAGTTCCTCACTTGCCGCTGCGCTTTCTACCGCAGAGGCTGAATTCGCACTGACCACAGAAGAAATTTGATCCACACCATCCATAATCTGTCGGATTGCCTGCGCTTGATTTTCCGATGCATCGGAAATATTTTTAGCTAGGGACTGAATATCTGAGCTTTTTTCCACAACAGCACCCAGCGACGCGGCGGTTTGTTTGGCAATCTGTACGCCGTTATCCACCGCTTCAAAAGTGGAATTAATAATATCTGCGGTTTGTTTTGCTGCATCCGCACTGCGCGCCGCCAGCCGGCGAACCTCATCCGCAACCACGCCAAAGCCCTTCGAGCCTTCCCGCGCTGCTTCAACGGCTGCGTTTAGCGCCAGAATATTTGTCTGGAACGCAATTTTATCGATGACTTTTAGGATTTTTGAAATTTCATTTGCGGAAAGACTGATTTGCTCCATGGCCGTCAGCATTTTGTCCATTTCTGTGTTGCAATCATTCACAGATTGTGTGTTGTCTTCCACGAACAAATAGGTTTTCTTTGCCGATTCCGCGTTTTCCTCAATCATGTTGGATACTTCACTGATGGTTGCGGAAAGCTCTTCAATCGAACTTGCCTGCGAAGTCGCACCCTCCGAAAGCGTTTGCGCCAGCTTGGAAACCTGTGTTGCACCGCTGTTTACCTGCTCCGAAGCCGTGTTAATGTTCGAAAAAGTATCAGAAAGATTCAGGATAATCTCGTTAAAGGTGTCTTTAATCTTCACGAAATCCCCTTTGAAATCCGCCTGGACGCGATAGCGCAAATTGCCGTCAGAAATATTCGTCAGTGCCATAGTAATTTGACTGATGTACTGCTTGAGCGCGTTGACGGTTTCTTCTAATGAATGGGTCAGCACGCCGGTTTCATCCTTGGAAAAAGACCGCTCCACCGGTTGGGACAGGTTGCCTTTAGAAAGCTCCCGCAGGCGCTTTGTGGTTTTCACCACCGGATCGGAGATTCTTTTTGCGAGCATCACGGAACTCACCGCTGCACCGCCTAGCAAGACCAGAGAGACAATCGCCATAATAATAATTTTTGCTGTCAACCCCAGCGAGCTGTTTGCAAAGATAATAAAGAGCACCATGAATATGAGTATGATTGCCGCGGCAATGCCGAGTGCGGCAGTGATAATTTTTGTTCTTAGGCTTTTCATAGAAAAAGCGCGCCTCCTTTGGCTTTCTGGGACTGGTATTTATCAATATTATAGCATAACTGTGCAAATAGTTCAAGTTCTTTTCGAAATACAGAAAAGATTTCGTGATATTGCCGAATATCTAAAATAGATTTCGTCACTTTTTTCAAAGAATTTGTGTAGGAATTCCGCAAGCTATAATAAATGGGACGTGGGAACCGCATTGCAATCCCACGTCCCATTAAAAATAGTAAGTGTTAAACCCCAGTCTTTGCGGCAATTTCCTCCAAAAGCTTTGCTTGAATTTCCGCAAAGGGCATTACGCCAAGGTCGCCGGTTTTGCGCGAGCGCACGGAAACCGTTTTGTTTTCCAGCTCCTTATCGCCCAGCACAAACATATAGGGAATTTTCTCCACCTGTGCCTGCCGGATTTTGTAGCCGATTTTCTCATTACGGTCGTCAATGCTCACACGCATACCCAGCGCGGTAAGCGCATCTCGGAGTTCCTCCGCGTATTCCTGCTGGCGATCGGCAATTGGCAAAATCCGGAGCTGTTCCGGCGCAAGCCACAGCGGCATTGCCCCGCCGAATTTCTCCAGCATCAGTGCTAAAGTCCGCTCATAGCAGCCAAGCGAAGTCCTGTGAATGATATACGGTCTGCGGCGAACACCGTCCGTGTCCACATATTCCATGCCGTAAATTTCCGCAAGCATCTGGTCAATCTGTATCGTAATCAGCGTGTCCTCCTTGCCGTGAACGTTTCGCATCTGAATATCCAGCTTCGG
>DBRO01000106.1:2230-3017 GCA_002306005.1 Ruminococcus sp. UBA1366
CCTTGTTGTTCGGATCCCACTGCGAGAACCGGTAGTAAACGTCTTCCAGCAAGCCGATTTTCTCTAACATGAACTGTGCCAATTCCAAACAGCCCTTAAATTCTTCCTCCAGCTGGTCGGGACGAATAATTAAATGCGCCTCGGAAATCGTAAACTGCCGCACGCGGATTAAGCCGTGCATTTCGCCGCTGTCCTCGTTGCGGAACAGCGTGGAGGTTTCGTTCAGCCGCATGGGCAAATCGCGGTAGGAGCGCTGGCGGTTTAGGAAAACCTGATACTGGAACGGACAAGTCATCGGTCGCAGGGCGAAAACTTCCTTGTCCTTTTCCGGATCGCCCAGTACAAACATTCCATCGCGGTAGTGATCCCAGTGACCGGAAAGCTTATACAAATCCGATTTTGCCATGAACGGCGTTTTGGTAAGCTGATAGCCGCGCCGTGCCTCCTCGTCCTCCACAAAGCGCTGGAGAATCTGCAATACCTTCGCGCCCTTGGGGAGCATAATCGGAAGCCCCTGCCCGATGATATCCACCGTGGTGAAGTATTCCAGTTCACGACCAATTTTATTGTGATCGCGGCTCTTTGCCTCCTCCAGCTTTTTCAAAAATTCTTCCAATTCCGCCGCCTTGGGGAAAGCCGTTCCGTAAATGCGCGAAAGCTGTTTACCGTCTTCTGCCTTGCCCCAGTATGCACCCGTGCAGGAAAGCAGCTTTACAGCTTTGATGGGCGCAACGCTCATCAGGTGCGGGCCGGCGCAAAGGTCGATAAAGTCGCCCTGCTGATAAAA
>DBRO01000106.1:3102-4549 GCA_002306005.1 Ruminococcus sp. UBA1366
GTGGTGAAAGGCTTTACCGGTTCAAAATCATAGTAAAAACCTGTGTCCGTTGCCGGTCCGCGTGCCAGCTTGGTTTCGGGATAGAGCTTCTGCACGGCTTGCGCCATCAGGTGCGATGCGGTGTGCCAGAATGCGTGCTTGCCCTCCTGCGAATCAAACGTCAGGACTTCAAATTCGCAGTCGTGATCCACAACCGTCCGCAAGTCGCAAACCTGCCCGTCCAGCCGCACCACACAGGCGGCTTTGTATAATCCCATTCCAATGCCCTTGATGATTTCATACGCCGGCTGGGCGCTTTCGATTTCGCGGATGCTTCCGTCTTTCAGTTTTAACTGAATCATAGTAAAATCTCCTTCAAATAATTTTTCTATTTACCAAATTAGCCATTCTTTTAGCTTATAAATCACGTCAATTTCAAAGAAAAACAACAGCGCGTAGCGAAGTACAATCAGTACCCAAACGGCAATCATCAAAATACTGATGCCGATGGAAATCCCGCGCAGGCTTTTTACCGTGTAATAGTGGAAGATGGATTCGCCGTCTATGCGGCTAATTTTGTCGTACAGAAGGTTGAATAAATAAATGGCAAGCAGCAGCGGACAAAGCAGCAGGGCGGTGTATTTGATATCCAACCAGCCGAAAATTGCCGCCGCACCCGCCACGGATGCCGCAATTTCAGTGGCAAGCCCCAGCAGATAGCTGAAAATACTAATAAATTTTCGCATAAAGCCTCCTGTTTAAACTTCGGTGAGTGCTTCCATGTAACAAACCGCAAACGGCAGAATGGGAAGATCTCGGGTTTCGCGCTCGGAGAATCCGTTGCGGGCATACCAGCTTTTCAGCGGCAAATCCGCGTCAATCAGCCCTACGCTCACAATGGGCAGCCCGAAATCGTGCGCTTTGTCGCGGGCGAATCCCAGTGCCGCCGTGCCGCAGCCGTGTCGGCGGTGTTCGGGCAAAACCCCCAGATGGGTTAATATCAGTTCGTGTTCGCGCAAATCCAGCCCGAAAAAACCAGCCAGCGCGCTCCGGTGCATGAGAAAATACATCAGCACCCCGTTGGACTGCTCAAAAATCAGCCGCTCCAGCGTGAGAAATGCCGTGTGCGTCGGACAGTTTTGCGCTGTTAATCCAAACCGCTCGGCTTTTTCGGCAAAGGCTGTGTGCAAAAGCGGCACGGCGCGGTTTAGTTCCCCCTCCAGCACCGGTCGAATCAGCACCATTCCCATCAGCTCCTCTCAAAATAAAAAAACCGGAAACGTCCGGACGCGAAGTCCGAACATTCCCGGGACGATTTCTCGTGGTTCCACCCATCATTTGCAAAAACACCAGCCGCAAATGCATGGGCGTCTTTGCCTTCCTTCTTTCCTTAACGCGGAAAATACGGCGCGGATTGGGCGCACTCCGGGGCGGTGTCCTGCAAGGTTGCCGTAAATCCACTCTCAGC
>DBRO01000050.1 GCA_002306005.1 Ruminococcus sp. UBA1366
GTGAAGTTTATTACGTTCTATGCGTTTTCCACGGAAAACTGGAAACGCCCCAAGGACGAAGTGGATGCAATTATGGCGCTTTTCGAGAAATATCTGGACGAGGTGAAGGATTTTATCGAGGAGCAAATTAAGATTGTGTTCATCGGCGACCGCACGGTGCTTTCGCAGAAATTGCAGGAAAAAATGGCGGACGTGGAGAAGACTTCTGCACATTTTGAATCCATGACGCTGGTGCTGGCAATTAATTACGGCGGACGGGACGAGCTTGTTCACGCGGTGCGGGAAATTGCCGCACAGGCGGCACAAGGTACGTTAAATCCGGCGGAAATCACCGCGCAGACGGTGAACGACCATTTGTACACTGCGGGAATTCCCGATGTGGATTTGATTATCCGCCCCAGCGGGGAACAGCGGCTGTCGAATTTTCTGATTTGGCAGGCGGCGTATGCGGAGTTTTACTACACGGATATTTTGTGGCCCGACTTTAAAAAAGCCGATCTGGAACGAGCAGTTCTTGCTTATAGCCAGCGCGGCAGACGATTTGGGGGAATCTGATTGGCAGTCCGAATTATTTCCGCCGCGGTGGCAATTGTGCTGGCGGTTGGGATTTTGTTTTTACACAACACGGTGGTACTGGATATTGCCGTTGCGCTGATTGCGGCTGGTATGCTGTTGGAGCTGTACTATGCGGTAAACGGAAAGAAATACCGTCCGTTTTTGTGGCTGGGAATGCTGTATGTGCTGGCGTATTTTGCACAGCCATACTTACATTTGGATTACAACCCGCTGTATTTCTACGTTTTGCTGATGTTCGCGGTGTATTTGAAATTTTATTCCGTCATGCACTTCCGGGATTTGTTTTTTATGCTGGCAGTTACGCTGTTAATTCCGCCGGCAATGAACACCATTTTAGTGATGGACAACACCGGCAAGCACGGATTGTTTTTGCTGATACTGGCACTTTGCGGTGCTTGGCTTGCCGATTCCGGCGCGTATTTTGCGGGAACTTTCTTTGGCAAGCACAAGCTTTGTCCGCTGATTAGCCCTAAAAAAACCGTGGAAGGCTTGGTGGGGGGCATTGTCACAAATGCCGTACTGTTTGCCGTGATTGCGCTGGCTTATAACAAAATTTTTGCCGAAAGTAAGCTGGATTTTAACTGGCCGGGGTTGATACTTTCTGGTATGCTTTGCGCGTTAATTGGGCTGGTGGGCGATTTGTCCGCATCGGTGGTGAAGCGCAAATGCGGCATTAAGGATTACGGCAACATTATGCCCGGACACGGCGGCTTTATGGACCGCTTTGACAGCGTGTTGTTTGTCGCGCCGTTTATGGCCTATGTTTACCGGCTGGGATTTTTATTTTAAAACAAAGAGAAACAACGGGGGAGCGGCTGGGGCTTTAAAAGCCACGGTACTTTCCCGTATTGCCTTTTGTAAAAGGAGAAGTTATGGCGAAAAGCATGGTCGTGCTTGGTTCGACAGGTTCCATTGGAACACAGGCATTAGAAGTCGCGAACAAGCATAAGATAGCAGTAAGGGCGGTTTCCGCGCGAAAAAATACCGCATTGCTTGCCGCACAGGCACGGGAATTCGGCTGCGCGTCGGCTTGTGTGAGCGAGGAAAGCAGTTTTTCGGAGCTGAAAACCCTGCTGTTTGGCAGCGGGATTACCCCCTTGTGCGGGGAGGATGGCTTGTGCGAAATTGCCGCGCGTGAGGACTGCGACACGGTGTTAAACGCAATTGTGGGTATGGCGGGATTAAAACCTACGCTGGCGGCGGTCGCGGCGGGCAAGGATTTGGCGCTTGCCAATAAGGAAACCCTTGTGGCAGGCGGAGAACTGGTGATGAACGTCATTCGCGAAAAGGGCGTGGCGCTTTACCCTGTGGACAGCGAACATTCTGCAATTTTTCAGTGCTTGCAGGGCAACGACCGCAAGGAGCTGAACCGCGTGTTTCTCACCGCATCGGGCGGACCGTTCCGGGGGAAGAAAAAAGAAGATTTGGCGCACGTCACGCGGGAGCAGGCGCTGAACCATCCAAACTGGAGCATGGGTGCGAAAATTACGATTGATTCCGCAACACTGATGAACAAAGGTTTGGAATTGGTTGAAGCCGTGCGGCTGTTTGA
Source organism: Ruminococcus sp. UBA1366 (assembly GCA_002306005.1). Taxonomy (GTDB): domain Bacteria; phylum Bacillota; class Clostridia; order Oscillospirales; family Ruminococcaceae; genus UBA1366. Next base: position 2,129 of record DBRO01000050.1, read on the forward strand.
TTTAGCGCCGGAACAGATTGAAATTGTCGTTCACCGCGAAAGCGTGATTCATTCCGCGGTGGAATACAAGGATTTTTCCGTGATTGCACAGCTGGGCGTACCGGATATGAAAATTCCGATCCAATATGCCCTGCTGTATCCGCACCGGTGCGAATGTCCCACAAAGCAGCTTTCGCTTGCAGATTACGGTACCCTGCACTTTGAGCGTCCTGATTTTGAAACCTTTGACTGCCTGCGGGCTTGTATTTTGGCGGTAAAAGCCGGCGGCAGCCTGCCGGCGGCGGTCAACGGCGCAAATGAAGAAGCCGTGGCGGCATTTTTGGCGGGACGTATGGATTTCCTGACAATTGGGAAAGCTGTAATGGCGGTGGCGGAGCAGTTTTCGCCCCAGCCGCTGACGAGCCCTGACGTGATTTATGCGGCGGACGCGGCGGCAAGAGCATTTGTACGGGAATCGTTTATTCCCAAATCGTTTATTCGCGAATAAACGATTCGCAATGGCTATGTTTAGCATTCGCTTTGTAGAGTATCCGTTTTTAGAAAAGAGAACCACAAAGGAGACAGTATGAATTTTCTCGGTATCCTGATTGCAATTTTAATTTTCGGGCTGATTATTGCAGTCCATGAGGCGGGACATTTTGTTGCTGCAAAGCTCAACGGTGTGAAGGTCAACCAGTTTGCGTTGGGCATGGGGCCTGCAATTTTTAAATTTCAAAAGGGCGAAACCCTGTACGCATTGCGGCTGTTCCCTATCGGCGGGTACTGCCAGATGGAGGGCGAGGATGACGAGAGCGCGGACGACCGTGCCTTCGGCAAAAGGCCGGTTTGGCGCAGGATTATCATTATTGTTGCGGGCGCGTTTATGAACTTGGTTCTGGGCGTGGTGCTGATTGCGATTATGGTCGTGCAGAGCGGGGCAATCACCTCACGGACGGTATCGTATTTTTATGAAAATGCCTCCTCCCACGAAACCGGGCTGGAGCTTGGCGACAAGGTGATTAACGTCAACGGGATGCGCTTGTTTACCGTGACGGATTTTAACTACCAGCTGGCAAGCGATGAGGACGGCGTGTTCGACATGACTGTGATTCGTGACGGCAAAAAAGTTCAGTTAAACGATGTAACTTTGGAGAAAAACGGCGACAATCTGATAATTGATTTCAAGGTTGCGCCAATTTCACTGACGGTTGGTTCTGTGGCGAAAGAAACGCTGGGCAGAACGG
>DBRO01000046.1:0-1249 GCA_002306005.1 Ruminococcus sp. UBA1366
TCAAGCGAAAAATCCATTTCCCGCTCGCGTTCTCATCCAGAATGAGAATCCCGGCGTTTCCCACAAAGCAAGCAACGCCCAGCACGCAAGAAAGCACAATCAGCACGACCTGTAAAGTAGTATAGGATTTTTTCATGCAAATCGTCCTTTCAGAACGTTAGATTCCCGATTCAGCTATTCATTCACCGAACATTTCCTTGGACAAGGCACCCAGTTTCTCGCAGCCCATTTCTATCTGTGCATCCGTTGGCGTGGAGAAATTCATGCGGAACGAACTGCTCGGTTCGTCCTCGGAAATATTAAACGCGCTCCCCGGCACAACAGCGACTTTCTGTTCCTGCACGGCGCGCTTGCAAAAGCCCATCATATCGCTGCCCTCCGGCAGCGTGCACCACAGGAACAGTCCGCCCTGCGGTCTGGTAAACGCAATTTTCGGGGAAAAATTCTTTTCAATTTGCTCAATCATCAGCGCACATTTTTTGCGGTAGATTTCCTGCAGCTTTGCAATATGCGCCGCAAAATCCATCTTTGCAAGGAACTGATCTGCAATCAGCTGTGCCCAAATATTCGTATGCACATCGGAAACCTGCTTGCAAACAATGATTTTCTGGATGATCTCCTTGGGCGCGCTCACATATCCCACGCGGATGCCGGGAGCAAGAATCTTTGAAAAACTGCCGGAATAAATCACCCTGCCGTCCGTATCCATGCTTTTGATGGTCGGGAGCTCTTCTCCTGCAAAGCGCAGATAGCCATACGGATTATCCTCTAAAATCACCGCATTGTACTGCTGTGCCAGCGCATACAAGCCTTTGCGCTTTTCCAGCGACATGGTTCTGCCCGTAGGATTCTGGAAATTTGGTATGACATAAATCAGCTTTACGCCGCCCTCGGCAAGCATCGTTTCCAGCGAAGTGAGGTTGAGTCCGTCCTCCTCCTGCTCCACGCCTTTGAGCGTAACATGGTAGGATTTAAACGCATTCAACGAACCGATAAAGCTGGGCTTTTCACAAACAATGGTGTCGCCCTCGTTGCAAAGCACTTTGGCGGCAAGTTCATTTGCCTGCTGTGCGCCGGAGGTGATAATCAGTTCATCCATTGCCGGATTGAAATTACCCTCCTGCGCCATTTTTTCCTTCAATTTATCCCGCAGTGGTGTGTAGCCCTCAGTAATGCTGTACTGCAATGCGAGTATCGGATTCTGTTCAAAAATTTCCCGGGAAAAGCCGCGGATTTCTTCCACCGGAAA
>DBRO01000046.1:1279-11119 GCA_002306005.1 Ruminococcus sp. UBA1366
ACTTTTTCTGAAAAAGAATACTGCATAATTCCTGCCCTCTTTTATTTCTAGAATCCCGCCGCAAGAACAGCCGCAGGGATTCCACATGATACATAAGTTATATTATAGCATAATTTCTGCGCTTTGAAAAGGTCTTTTCACAAATCCATGCAATTTTGCGTGAAAAATTTCACACAAAAACCGCACCCAAACAGATGCGGCTTTCGACTTTTATTAGGATTCGGTTTCCAGTATGGTGTAATTATCCGCGGCATTTTCTTTTGTGGCATACTCCGTTACGTTTAAAACCTTGACACGGAGCGGTTTTTGTCCCAGCCGAATCAGAATTTCGTCCCCGACCTTAACATCATAGGATGCCCGTGCAGGCTTTCCGTTGACCTCAATTCTACCCGCATCGCAAGCCTCGTTTGCCACCGTGCGCCGCTTAATCAGCCGCGTGACTTTTAGATATTTATCCAGCCGCATGTTTGCAACTCCTTTTGATAAAACGAACCCGACATTTTCATGTCAGGCTCGGATTTCTTTCTTATTCAGCGACAGCAGCTTTCAGCGCGTTACCAGCCTTGAAGGACGGTACTTTTCTTGCGGGAATTGAAATCTTTTCCTTTGTGGAAGGATTGATACCCTCTCTTGCCGCCTTCTGCTTTACTTCAAAAGTGCCAAAGCCCACTAAAGCAATTTTTTCGCCCTGAACCAATGCATCCGTAATCGCAGCGATCACCGTAGAAAGTGCCTTTTCCGCATCTTTCTTTACTTCGTAGTCGCCCTTCTCCGCAATTAAATTTACGAGTTCTGCTTTTGTCATTTGTATAACCTCCATCAATTTTTGTATGGCATTTCATTGCCATTGTCTGCATCATTTTTTCTTTGCTTTTTGCCAGTAGAAATCCAACTGTTCTGCGCTAAGCTCCGTCATCTTTTTCCCGTCCGCCAAAATTAAATTCTCCGCGATTTCAAATCGAGCAATGAATTTTGCATTTGCCGAATCAAGCAATTCCTCCGCACAGAAACCAAGCTTCCGCGCTGTATTCACGCACGAAAACAGCACATCGCCCAGTTCTTCGGCAATGCCCTCCGGATCATTCTGCTGCATCGCTTGTTCCAGTTCAGCAGCTTCGCGCTTCAGCGACACAAACGCTTCTGACGCATTGGGGAAATCATATCCCGCACGCGCTGCACGCTTTCCGATCTTTTCTGCGCGCATCAATGCGGGCAAGGGTACCGGAATGCTTTTTAACGTCTGTGTGAACGTTTCCTGTCCTTTCGATTTCTGCTTAATGCTGTCCCAATTTTTCAACACATCGCCGGAATTCCGTACATGAACTTCCCCAAACACATGGGGATGACGTTCAATCAACTTTCTGCACAATTCATCCGTGACATCCGAAAAATCAAACCTGCCGGCTTCCTGTTCTATTTGCGCGTGGAAAACCACCTGCAAAAGAACATCGCCCAGTTCTTCCCGCAACAGCACCGAATCCTCGTTATCAATCGCTTCCACCGCCTCATAAGCTTCTTCCAGAAAATTATTCCGGATACTCTTATGATTTTGTTCCTTATCCCACGGGCAACCGTTTTCGCTGCGCAGGAGCGCCATGATTTCGAGCAGATCGCTGATTTCGTATTTTTTCTTTTCCGATATGGGCATTAAAAAGACCTCTGGATTCTTCCCGCTAAAAGCAAGGAATTCGTAGTTACCTAACTATAATAACCGATAAATGCGCCAATTTCAATAGCTTTTTGAAAAAATTATCGGAAAAATAAGGCTTTCACTTCTTTTTTCGTCAGAACGCTCAATAAAACAAGTGAAATTATGTATATTATGCCGGATGCAAAAACAGAAAATAACAGTCTGAAAGAGTTTCCAATCAGATCCTTTGTGAATTCGTTTACAAGAAATGCTGTTCCTGCGCTGAGGAGCGCTGCAAAAGCAGGCTTGACAAAAATTTTCGCAAAATCAATCCGTATTTTCGTCAGCCGCAGGATTTCCACCAAAGACCAAATACTGATTACCGCATACATCAACGTTGTGGCAATGGCCGCACCGGTAATGTTCAATTCTGGCAACGGAATTAATAAAAAATTAACTACAAGCTTTGCCACGCCCGCCGCTATGGTAATCCGCACCGGCAAATCCGGTCTGCCGATGGCTTGCAGTACGGCAAAGACCGGCGACGCAAGGCAGAGGAAAATCACGCCCACGCCCAGCACGGACAGCGGCAGTACGGATGCCGCCACCTCCGCAGGACGACCGCCGAACAACAGCTGCAAAATTTCTCGTGAAAGAACAGAAATTACCATGCCGCAAGGCAACGCAAGCAGCATAACGGCAAACAGCACAGCGTTAATGTTTTTACGAAGGCGCATGGTATCTTTCACTGCCCAGCTTTCTGAAACCCCCGGCAGCACGCTTTTTCCAAACATTGCTGTCAGGGAAGGCACCAAGCCGAACACTGTCATGGCAAGGCCTGTATAAGAACCGTATATAAAATGCGGCAGCATGGCGGACGTAGTCGTTTCATTTACCGCACCCCCGTACTGCCGCATCATGGCGGTGTAATCTGCTTCAAACGCTTGTTTTAAGCATCGATTAATCGAAACCAAATCCACCATGCTGGTCAGCGTGGAAATCACGGATGCAACAGCAATCGGCAGCACCAGCAGCAATAGGCGCCGTAAAAGTACACGCATCCGGTCTGTCACCGGATCGGCCTCCAGCATTTGTGGGGTAATTCCATCCCCGCCCAGCCTGAGAGAAAGCACAACATACCCGCACGAAATTGCGTGTGCGATGGTAATGCCCAGCACGGATGCCGCCACGGCATAGGGAATTACCACAATTTTGGCTTCGTTGCTGTTCGCCGGCGCAGAAAAAAACAATGAACCGTCCGCGTAATAGCTTTGCATTCCGTACTTGATTGCCGCATACGCAAAACCCAATCCCAGGATCACTTTGAACAGGGACTCAATTATTTCCGATACTGCGGTGGGAATCATGTTCCGCATACCCTCAATATAGCCGCGTTCCACGGATATCACCGCGCCGATCAGCACACTCGGTGCAACGGCAATCACGGAAAGCAAGGCTTTGGGTTCGTTTACCACATACTTGCAAAGCGGATATGCCAGCGCAATCAGCACCAGTGAAAACAAAGCGCCCATTCCAGTGAAAAATACCAGTGCCACGCGCCGGAGTTTTCTGGCATTTCGATACCTGCCAAAAGCCATATTTTCCGCGGTCATGCGCGCCATTGCGGATGGCACGCCCGAGACTGCCACGGCATACACCGGCATAAACACCGTAAATGCGACGGAATAATATCCCATGCCCGTTCCGCCAACCATGTTTGCCAGCGGTATTTTATAAACCAGCCCCAGTATTTTGGTAATCAAAACGGATGCTACCAGAATGACTGAGCCAAGAAAAAACCCTTGCTTTTTCAAACAACTCCCCCTTGCGGACAAATTACCTTGTGAAAGTATATGTCCGAACTGGCGGGAATATGAAAAAAGCAAGCCCGTTGTGCGGACTTGCTTTTATAATCAAACTTTTGAAAGAGCACTTTGTGGGTTCCTTTCACCCTAAGGGAGCGTTTCCCTTTACAAAATCTCTACTGGGCAGCCTTTTTCGCTTCAATTTCTGCGAGGGCATCTTTTCTGGAAAGATTAATCCTACCCTGACTGTCGATTTCCATCACCTTCACGACGATTTCATCGCCGATGGAAACCACGTCCTCGACCTTTTCCACGCGCTTATTGTCCAGCTTAGAAATATGCACAAGTCCGTCCTTGCCGGGTGCAATTTCCACAAATGCGCCGAAGTTCATCAGGCGGACAACCTTGCCCTTGTAAATCGCGCCGACTTCGGGGTCGTGTGCAATGGTATTGATAATCTGGATTGCCTTGAGCGCTTTTTCCTTATCCAGACCGGAAACAAACACATTGCCGTCCTCGTTGATATCAATCTTCACATCACAGTCTGCGGAAATCTTCTGGATGACCTTTCCGCCGGAGCCAATTACCTCGCGAATTTTTTCCACAGGAACCTTCGTTGTCATCATTTTCGGCGCCCACTGGTTCACTTCCGGCCGCGGTGCGGGAATGGCTTTCAGCATAATTTCGTCCAGAATATACAGCCGTGCCTTGCGGGTTTTCTCAAAGGCTTCTTTGATAATATCCGCCGTCAAGCCGTCCGTTTTAATATCCACTTGAATTGCCGTAATACCCTTATGTGTACCGCCGACTTTGAAGTCCATATCGCCAAAGAAATCTTCCAGCCCCTGAATGTCCACCATGGTCATCCAGTCGCCGTTTTCTTTTGTAATCAATCCGCAGGAAATACCTGCAACCGGTGCTTTAATGGGCACACCGGCATCCATCAGCGCCAGTGTAGAACCACAAATAGAGCCTTGAGAAGTCGAGCCGTTTGAGGACAGCACTTCAGACACCAACCGCAGTGCATAGGGGAATTCTTCCACGCTGGGAATGACCGGTTCAAGCGCTTTTTCCGCCAGTGCGCCGTGACCGATTTCGCGTCTGCCCGGACCTCTGGAAGGTCTGGTTTCGCCCACAGAATAGGACGGGAAATTATAGTGGTGCATATAGCGTTTGGAATCCTCATCGTCCAGTCCGTCAATGCGCTGAGAATCGCTCACCGGGCCGAGCGTACAAATTGTCAGCACCTGTGTTTGTCCGCGGGTAAACAATCCGGAACCATGCACACGCGGCACCATTCCCACTTCCGCCGCAAGCGGACGGATTTCATCAATGCCGCGGCCGTCCACGCGCTTGCCGTCGTACAGCCAGTTGCGGACAATTTTCTTCTGCAATTTATAAATGCACTCGTCAATCATTGCGGCTTTATCCGGATATTCCTCGTCAAATTTAGCATGAATATCGTTCTTAATCGGCTGTAAACGCGCTTCCCGAACATTTTTATCGTCCGTATCCAGCGCAATTTTCACCAGATCTCCGGCAAAATCTTCCACTGCATCAAAAAGGTCGTGGTCAACCTCCTGCGACTCAAACGCAAACTTCGGCTTGCCGATTTGTGCAACAATTTCGTTAATGAAGGCAACCATCTTTTTGATTTCCTCATGCCCTGCCAAAATGGCTTTAAGCATGGTATCCTCGTCCACTTCATCCGCGCCCGCCTCAATCATTACGACTTTTTCGGCAGTACCTGCAACGGTAAGATTCAGGTGGTTCTTTTCACGCTGTGCCTGTGTGGGGTTCAGGACAATTTCGCCGTCCACCAGACCCACGCTGATACCGGCAATCGGTCCTGCCCACGGAATATCCGAAATGGCAATTGCAATCGAAGTGCCGAGCATACCGGCAATTTCCGGCGAATGATCCGGATCAACGGACAATACTGTCATCACCACAGAAACATCGTTGCGCATATCCTTGGGGAACAACGGACGAATCGGACGATCCACCATACGGGAGGTGAGAATCGCCTTTTCGGAAGGCTTGCCCTCTCTTTTTAGAAAAGAGCCCGGAATTTTTCCGACTGAATACAGTCTTTCCTCGTAATCCACGGAAAGCGGAAAAAAGTCGATGCCGTCACGCGGTTTTGCGCTGGCGGTTACGTTTGCCATCACAACGGTTTCGCCGTAACGAACCCAGCAAGACCCATTGGAAAGCGCGCAGGTTTTACCGGTTTCCACTTTCAACGGTCTGCCGGCAAAGGTGGTTTCAAAAACCCTGTACTGTTCGAACATGATAAGTCCTCCAATCTTATTTTCACCGACGGAGGTTTTAGCAATAAACACAGCATCCGAATGGCTTTCGCCGCGGTTGTTCTGTTTAATGCTAAATTTACCTCGCCGGTATTTTCCAAAAGAAATACCAAAAGGCAGCAAACTGCAAACTGCGGATAATTCCCCGCACATCTGCGTTCCTGCCTTGGTAAATTCACTTTACTTACGGATACCGAGTTTCTGGATGATTTCTCTGTACCGGTTAATGTCCTTCTTCATCAAATAATTGAGAAGATTTCTTCTGTGGCCGACCATTTTCAGCAGTCCGCGTCTGGAATGGTGGTCTTTCTTGTGGGTTTTCAGGTGCTCGTTTAAGTCATTGATTCTCTTTGTCAGAATCGCAATCTGCACCTCGGGAGAACCCGTGTCATTTTCATGGGTTCTGTTCGCCTCAATCACGGCGGTTTTTTCGTCTTTTCTCAGCATAAAAGTACCTCTTTCTATTTCTCCTGTGACGCAGGCTGCGGCAGATACTTTCCTTATAAAAAGGCATAACCCGCAATCCGCGTACACGGAACATTTTTCTGCACGGTGCTTCTTTTAACCGCACATTGAGAAAATTATACCACAATACAAATCCCGTGTAAAGAGATTTTACAAATTGTTTAGAATTTTATTGCAAGACTTTTTTCAGATATTGTCCGGTATAAGATTTCTTACAGCGAGCAACTGCCTCCGGTGTACCGGTTGCNNTTGATCACGTCCAGATTATGCTCAATGACAAGAACCGTATTGCCGCCCTCGCAAAGCTTTTGCAGAACCTCAATCAGCTTATGCACATCCGCGGTGTGCAGACCTGTTGTCGGCTCATCCAAAATATAAATCGTCCGTCCTGTGGAACGCTTAGAAAGCTCCGTGGCAAGCTTCACGCGCTGCGCCTCGCCGCCGGAAAGCGTGGTTGCCGGTTGTCCGATTTTCACATAACCCAGTCCCACATCCAAGAGCGTTGCCAATTTGCGCTGGATTTTCTGGTGATTTGCAAAAAACTCAACGCCCTCCTCCACCGTCATTTCCAGCACATCGTGAATATTCTTCCCCTTGTATTTTACCTCCAGCGTTTCGCGGTTATACCGTGCGCCCTTGCAAACCTCGCACGGCACATAGATATCCGGCAAAAAGTGCATTTCAATTTTTAAAATCCCGTCGCCCTCGCAAGCCTCACACCTGCCGCCGCGCACATTAAATGAAAACCGTCCCGCCGTGTAGCCGCGCATTTTTGCATCGTTCGTGTTGGCGTACAGCTCACGAATATCATTGAACACCCCCGTATAAGTCGCCGGATTGGAACGCGGCGTTCTGCCGATGGGCGACTGGTCAATATCAATTACCTTATCCAGAAATTCCAGCCCCGTCATGGTGTCAAATTTCCCTGCACGGACACGGGCACGGTTGAGTTTGCCCGCCAGCTCCTTACGCAGAATTTCGTTCACCAGTGAGCTTTTTCCGCTGCCGGAAACGCCCGTCACGCAGGTAAATGTACCCAACGGAATAGAAGCCGTAATATTTTTCAAATTATTCTGCGCGGCACCGGTTACGGTTAGGAAATTTCCATTTCCCTTGCGACGATGCTCCGGTACGGGAATTTTCATCCGCCCGCTTAAATACGCACCAGTGATGGAATTTTCACAAGCCTTGATATCCTCCACCGTACCTGCGCAGACGACTTCCCCGCCATGCACACCCGCCCCCGGACCAATATCCACAATATAATCCGCGCTGTTCATGGTGTCCTCGTCATGTTCCACGACAATCAGCGTGTTACCCACATCGCGCAGGCGCTTGAGCGTGGCTATCAGCTTATCGTTGTCGCGCTGGTGCAGCCCGATGGAAGGCTCATCCAGAATATACAGCACTCCCACCAGCAGCGAACCAATCTGCGTAGCAAGCCGGATGCGTTGACTTTCCCCGCCGGAAAGTGTTCCGCTGGCACGGGAGAGTGTCAGGTATTCCAGTCCCACGCTTTTTAAAAAGCCCAGCCGTTCGCGGATTTCTTTAATAATCTGCCCGCCAATCAGTTTTTCCCGTTCTGAAAATTCAAGCTTATCAAAGAAATCCAGCGCCTGCGTAACGGACAAATCCGTCAGGTCGCTAATATTTACCCCGCCCACCGTGACGGACAAGCTTTCCTTTTTCAAGCGCTTACCGTGACAAACCGGACACGGAATACTGCTCATACATTCTTCGATTTCTCCGCGAGAATACTCACTGCCGCTTTCGCGGTAACGGCGCTTTAGGTTATTCACAATACCCTCGAACTCGGCATGGTACGTTCCACCGCCGTATTCCGTTACACGGACAAGCTTCAGCTGTTCCCCCTTGGTGCCGTAAAGAAAAATCCCCAGCTGTTCTTTCGTGAGGTTTTTCACCGGCTCGTCCAGCGAAATGCCATAGTGCAATGCAATTGCGTTGTAATACATCATCGCAATGGAGGAATCGTCCAGACTGTTCCAGCCCATTGCTTTGATTGCGCCCTGCCGGATGGAAAGCTCCTTGTTTGGAATAATCAGATCAGGGTCGATTTCCATAAAAACGCCCAGACCCGTGCATTTTTCACACGCACCGAACGGATTATTAAACGAAAACATCCGCGGCGTTAGTTCCTCAATCGAAATTCCGTGTTCCGGACAAGCATAGCTTTGCGAAAAAAGCATATCCTCGCCATCCACCACGTTTACACCTACCAGTCCACCCGTCAGTGCCGAAACGGTTTCAATGCTGTCGGTAAGGCGGCTCTTGATATTTTCCTTTATCACAAGCCTGTCCACGATGATTTCTATCGTGTGTTTCTTGTTTTTTTCCAGCTTAATCTGCTCGGAAAGCTCATACAAAATGCCGTCAATCCGCACCCGCACATAGCCGGATTTGCGGGCGTTTTCCAGTTCCTTACTATACTCCCCTTTACGCCCGCGCACAATCGGCGCCATCAGCTGAATCCGCGTACCCTGCGGCAGTTCAAGGATTTTATCCACAATCTGGTCAACCGTCTGCTGGCGAATTTCCCTGCCGCAAACCGGACAATGCGGAATCCCGATCCGCGCATACAGCAGGCGCAGATAGTCGTAAATTTCCGTAACCGTACCCACTGTGGAACGCGGGTTCTTGGAGGTCGTCTTCTGGTCGATGGAAATCGCCGGCGAAAGCCCCTCGATGCTGTCCACATCCGGCTTTTCCATCTGGCCTAAAAACTGCCGCGCATAGGAAGAAAGACTCTCCACATAGCGGCGCTGTCCGTCCGCATAAATCGTATCAAACGCCAGCGAAGATTTTCCTGAACCGGAAAGCCCCGTCATGACGATGAACTTGTCCCGTGGGATTTCCAGACTGATATTTTTGAGGTTATGCTCCCGCGCACCCCGAATGATGATTTTATCCTTTGCCATGCAGGATAATTTCTCCCCTCTTTTACTATTTCTCGTTTTTCAGCTCTGCGATTTTATCCCGCAGAAATGCCGCGTGCTCAAATTCCAGCATCTTTGCGGCGGTTTTCATGTCCTTGGTGAGTTTTGCAATCAAGTCCTGCTTTTCTCTCTGCGAAAGCTTTTTCTTCGGCTTGGTTTTCTGTTCCACCTCGTCGCGGCTGGAAATTTCAATCACATCGCGGACATCCTTGATAATCGTTTTTGGTACAATACCGTGCATTGTGTTAAAGTCCGCCTGCAAAGTCCGGCGGCGCTCAGTTTCGGTAATCGCCGCCTCCATGGAGCGCGTTACCAAATCCGCGTACATGATGACCTTGCCGTTTGCGTTGCGTGCCGCACGTCCGATGGTTTGAATCAGCGCACTTTCACTTCGCAGAAAACCTTCCTTGTCCGCATCCAGAATTGCCACCAGCGAAACCTCCGGTAAATCCAGTCCTTCACGCAGAAGGTTAATGCCCACCAGCACGTCAAATTCGCCCAGCCGCAAATCGCGGATAATCTCCATGCGCTCAATTGCATCAATGCCGTGGTGCATATATCGGACTTTTATATTATACCCATTTAAATAAGTCGTTAAATCCTCCGCCATTTTCTTGGTCAGTGTGGTGACCAGTACCCGCTCGTTTTTCTCCGTGCGCTGGTGGATTTCCGAAAGC
>DBRO01000046.1:11260-11699 GCA_002306005.1 Ruminococcus sp. UBA1366
GAATCCGTAATCAATCAGCGTTTGCTTGCGGGCGCGGTCGCCGGCAAACATGCCCCGCACCTGCGGTAAACTCACATGGGATTCGTCCACAATCAGCAAAAAATCCTTCGGGAAATGGTCCAGCAAGGTATAGGGAACCGAACCCTTCGGCCGCCGTGCCAGCACGCGGGAATAGTTTTCAATTCCNNGTGCGCTGGTGGATTTCCGAAAGCAAATCCTCAATTTGTCCCTGCGTGGGTTTGACTTCAATCTGCGGGTCAAGCAAACCGGTCGGGCGAATAAGCTGTTCAACAATCTGTGCGGATTTTTCTTTTTCCAGTGGGCCGGGCGTTGCGGAAACAAACACCGCCTGATTGATATGGCTTTCAAATTCCGCAAACGTCAGCGGGCGGTTATCCAGCGCTGAGGGCAGGCGGAATCCGTAATCAATCAGCGTTTG
>DBRO01000046.1:11833-15882 GCA_002306005.1 Ruminococcus sp. UBA1366
TAATTCGTACGCTGGGCAAGGCGCTGTGCCTCAATCAGCATATCATGCTCTTTGAAATAAGCAAGGCGCTCATCCAATTCTGTTTTGATATCCTCGATTGCCTCGCGCATTTTTTCTTTGCCGATAATATAATGCGATGCCGGAAAAACTGCCGCGTGGTTTAAATTCGACAGCACCTCGCCCGTTAGCACATTGATTTCTGTTATACGGTCGATTTCATCGCCAAAGAACTCCACGCGCAGGGCAACATCCGTAGAATTTGCCGGATAGATTTCCACCACGTCCCCACGCACACGAAATTTATTTCTTGTAAAATTCACATCGTTACGTTCGTACTGGATGCCCACCAGTTCCGCGACAAGCAGTTCGCGGGATTTTTCCATACCGCGCCGCACGCTGACTACCATGGATTTGTATTCCTCCGGGTCGCCCAGCGAATAGATACAGGATACGCTTGCCACGATAATCACATCGCGGCGTTCGGCAAGCGCGGTGGTCGCGGAATGCCGCAGTTTGTCGATTTCATTATTAATAGCGGAATCTTTTTCAATATATACGTCCTTACCGGGAATATACGCTTCCGGTTGGTAATAATCATAGTAGCTTACAAAATACTCTACGCAGTTGTTTGGGAAGAACTCCTTGAACTCACTGCACAGCTGGGCGGCAAGAATTTTATTATGCGCCAAAACCAACGTGGGACGGTTCACCCGCGCAATGACATTCGCCATGGTAAAGGTTTTGCCGGAGCCGGTTACACCCAACAGCGTTTGTTCGTGCATACCGCGGTTTAAGCCGTTGACAATTTTTTCAATTGCTTCGGGCTGATCGCCGGCGGGTTTGTATTCCGACACAAGCTGAAAACCTTCCATGGTATCTCCCTTTCGTTTACTCAAAAATATTAAAATACCCCGCCGCTTTCATAGAAACCGGAAAATGCTTTCCCACCACAATATGATCCAGCAGTTGGATTCCCAGCGGCTGCAACGCCGTTAAAATCTGCCGGGTTGCAGAAATATCCGCCTTGCTGGGCAGGGATTCTCCGTTTGGATGATTGTGCGCCAGTATTAGCAGCGAGCAGTTATACCGGAACGCTGTTTCCGCAATTTTGCGGATAGAAATGGGTACGGACTCCGGCACGCCGCGAAAAATAGTCTGGCAAGCAATCACGTGCAGACGGTCGTCCAGGCAGCATAGCTTCACTTCCTCATCCTTTACGCCAAGGAACGCTGCTTGAAAATAGGCGGTAACTGCTTTCACGTTATCCAGTACATCGCTGCTTTTATTTGCGGAATACACATTCAGCAATGCCGGAACGAGTTTCAGCAGTGTAGCGGTGTTTTCCGTCAGTCCGCCGGTTTTCATCAAATCTTGCACCGGCGCATCCAGCACAGCGGAAAGCGATCCAAATTCCTGAATTAAAAGATGTGCAGTTTCATTGGTATCCGTACGCGGAATCGCATAATACAGCAAAAGCTCCAGCACCTCGTGTTCGGCAAAGGCCTCAATGCCGTTTTCCAGAAACTTTTTCTTCATTCTCCTCCGGTGACCGCCGTGGATATTTTCCATACCGCACCTCCGCTCCATTAAGCGCGAACTTATGTTCTTATTATACACGAAAAAATTTTTATTGTAAAGTGCTTTTTTCTCTTTTTTATGCTATAATAGTGAAAACATTATATGAACGCGAATAGGAGCCACGCATGAGAGAATTTGTAATTGCAAAAAACGATGCCAATCAACGGCTGGATAAGTTTTTAACAAAAGCCGTGCCAAAGCTGCCGCAAGGGCTGGTGTATAAATCGCTGCGCACCAAGCGGATTAAGCGCAACGGCAAGCGCTGTACGGGTGCGGAGCGCCTTTGCGAAGGTGATGTGCTTTCGCTGTATCTCAATGATGAATTCTTTGAGGAATCCGAGCCTGCATATGCGTTCCTAACGGCACCTGCGGAGGTTTCCGTGGTATATGAGGACGAGCATATTTTATTGGCGGACAAGCCCGCCGGGCTGGTTGTGCATGAAGATGAAGCAAACACAGCGGACACGCTGATTGCGCGGATTCAACATTATTTATACCAAAAAGGCGAATACGAACCAGCGGCAGAGCAGTCCTTTGCGCCGGCGCTTTGCAACCGGCTGGACCGCAACACCGGCGGGATTGTAATCTGCGCGAAAACTGCGGAGGCTTTGCGAATTCTCAACGAAAAAATCCGCGCGCGCGAACTGGAAAAGCGCTATCTCTGCGTAACCTACGGGATTCCCGCCCAGCCTGCCGCAACCCTGTCGGCTTTTCACAAAAAAGACGAGAAAACGAAAACTGCAATCGTGCGGGACAAAGCATTTCCCGGGGCGCGGACGATGATTACCAAATACCGCGTCCGCAAACAAAACGCGCCCCTTGCCTTACTGGAAGTAGAACTCATCACCGGACGCACGCACCAGATTCGCGCTCATTTCGCGCACATCGGCTGTCCGCTGCTGGGTGACGGCAAATACGGTTCCAACCGTGTGAACACTGCTTATCATGTGAAGTATCAACTGCTCTATTCTTACTATCTGCGCTTTGATTTCAAAACGGATGCCGGTGCGCTTTCCTACTTGAACAAAAAAATCTTTACAACGCCGGAGCCGTGGTTTTGCGAAACATTTTTCCCGCAATAAAAACGCCCTGCCCGATAACGAGCAGGGTGAATATGATTATTTCTGTGTATTGGCATTCATCATTTTGAATAACCGGTCTAGGTTTGCTTGATCCGTGGTGCGGCTTCCAATATGTGTGGGACGGCGGTTATACAGCCCATGAAAATCCGAACCGCCTGTAACAAGCAGATTGTATTTTTCCGCAACCGCAAGCAGGCTTGCTTTCTTGTCCTCGTCATCGGACGAATAATGATGGACTTCGATACCATCCAGCTTGCCACTTTCCGCTAATTCTTCGGCAAGTTCCAGATTATCAAACATCAGCGGGTGCGCCATCACGGCAATTCCGCGCGAGGAATGAATCAGTTCGCACACATAATTCACGTCCGGATATTCCCGCGTGACAAGACAAATGCCGTTCTTGGGATTAAACAGCCGATGGTTCAGCCCACCGTACAAATCCGTTGCGTAGCCGTAATTCACAAGCGCACGCATGATATGCTGTTTGAATACGCTCTTGCTGCCCTTGGAATATTTTATGACTGCTTCCGGCGTAATCGGATACAGCTCCATCACTTTCTGAATCATCTCATTGGCACACATCCGGCGGATTTCACAGCTTTTTAGGCACAAGCCCTCCAACCGGTCGGGCTTTTGGGGCGCGTAGCAAAGAATATGTACCTTGCGATTGCGCTTTTTATCCCAAGCGGAAAGCTCCACAGCCGGAACGACGGTCACGCCGTAGCGTTCTCCCAATATCTGCGCACGGCTGGAAGAAGACAACGTGTCGTGATCGGTGATTGCCAGAACGTCAATTCCCGTACGTTTTGCCTGCACAATCACTTCTTCAATGCCCAGAGATCCGTCCGAAAGTGTTGTATGGCAGTGAAGATCGCCTTTCATGATAATCCCGCCTTTCCCGAAACAAGCAGCTGTTCTGTGTGCCTTTTATCCGGTGAAAAATTAACATTACAATTATATCACAAAATCATAGTCGTTTGCAAGTATTTTTTATAAGTTTTTATCAAAGCCTTACACATTTTTTCTTTTTTCGGAAAATACCGCTCCCGTTCAGCATATTTTTTCTAAATTTCGCCGAATAGACTGCAAAATTCGCTTTTCCAGCCGGGAAATATAGGACTGTGAAATCCCCAGCACGTCTGCGACTTGCTTTTGTGTCATCTCCCCGCCGCCGTCCAATCCGAACCGCATTTTCATAATTCGGCGTTCCCGCGGCTCCAGATTTTCAATTTCCCGTAAAAGAAGTTCTTTTTCCACTTCGCTTTCGATCCCGCGATTCACGGTATCGTCCTCCGTGCCGAGAATATCCGAAAGCAAAAGCTCGTTGCCGTCCCAGTCCACATTCAGCGGCTCATCTATCGAAATTTCACAACGATGCTGCGAGGATTT
>DBRO01000046.1:15911-20002 GCA_002306005.1 Ruminococcus sp. UBA1366
ATTAAACCAATCGTACCAATGGAGATCAAATCTTCAATCCCAATGCCGGTGGATTCAAATTTTTTTGCGATATACACGACCAGCCGCAGATTATGTACAATTAAGATTTCCCGCGCTTTGGATTCCTCCGTGGCAAGCAGGGCGAACGCCTTTTCTTCGTCCTGGCGGGAGAGCGGGGGCGGCAGGGTTTCTGGCCCATTAATATAATCTATTCGCTCCGGTGCGGAAAACTTCCGCAGAATCTTCCCGATTCGTTCTTTTAGCAGTTGTAATGTTACCCTTGCCATGGTAGGTTCCTCTCTTTCATGTCATAATTTATAGCAAAATACGCGGATGGAAAATCAACCGGGTTTCCGCACCGTTTGCGGGCGTAATCCCCACGCAGACATCCACCGTTTTTTTCTTTTCTCCCTCGGCAATCTCAACCGCCAGCCGACCGGTTACGGGAATCAGCCCCGTACCGCCCAGCGAATGAAACGGAATTAGCAAAAACCCCTCCGGTGCTGTGGTGCAGTCCCGCACGCCGTAGCGTTCGGAAAGCGTATCGCTGACACACACCGCTACGGGCTTTCCATTAAACGGATTACAAAGTGCGTTCCCCGTATCCGCCAACGCCGGCAGGGTAAAATTTTCTCCGGTTTTGGTGTCCGTCAGGGTTGCGCGGTAGGAACTTTCTTTGTTGAATTTTCGCTGTGTGATTGCGCCGAACCCCCACAGCAGTACATATGCGACAATCGCAGAGCCAATCAAAGCAGCAAGAGATAGATCAAAGTAAATCGTAAAATTCCGGATATAAATAATCCGACTGCCGGTGAGTTTCCAAAAAACCAGCGTAACTGCCGCAAATGCACAGGAAATCACAAGATAGATCAGACAATAGCGCATAATCTGACGAATTTTCATTTTGCCATACACGACAAGAACGAGGATGCCCACTGCAAGTATTCGCGCGGCAAAAATCATTGCTGCTGAACCCATACTGCGGCTTTCCACAACAATCAGCAGGGACACTGCCGCACCGATACCCGCGCCCGCTACCATGCGCCGAAGCTTTGGCTTTGCATGTGTCAGCGCATTGAGTGCGGCAATGTTGAAATATGTAAGCAAAAAATTTGTAATCATTAGGACATCCGCATAAATGTATCGCATTGGATTTGCCCCGCCTTTCCTTCGAGCTTTTCGGGGAGCCTGTTCTTATTATAGGACGTGTCGCGGGAATTTCCTGTCGATTTAGACAGCCTATGTTTTTTTGTCAGCACGCAAAAAAAACGCGCCGTAAAAAGTCCTTGGTACAGGCTTTATGCGGCGCTAGATAAAGAAAACTGCCGGTTTTTCGCAATTTATGGGTTCTGATTGGTAATCTGCACGCCCGCTGCGCGGCGGGCATCGTCCACAAGCGGTTTATTTATTTGTTGAATCATCAAGACAGGAATAAACAACGGCGTACTGCCATCCGGCTCAGCAAGTATCAGCATACCGGTTTGATTTTCATACACCAGACCGCTTGCAACAGTATTGATACCAAGCAAGATATTTACATCCTCCGTACCAACCGGCGCATAGGAAGCAATGGCTGCCATAATTTGCGCATAGCAATCCTGCGGATAGGGATCCGGTGCTGGCAGATAGGTAATTGCCGAATTGTACACCGCATCGTCGCCAATATAAATTGCTGTAATCCTAGTGATAGGAATCCGCACTTCTTCCGTACCGTCAGTAATGACGAGTAATCCCGGTTGGATACCGGCAGTTCCGGTGTAGAGCCCGCCATTCAGGCCTGTGTAGGAATACAGTGAAGCGATGAAAACACTCCAGTTCTGTGTTGGATACAGCGTAACAAGCTGTTCCAATACATGAACCATCTGTTGATAGGAAAAGCATTCCATGATGGTTTCGCTGTCCACTTTTGTCACGGTCATCGTGCCGGTTTCAGTTAATTCGTTGGAAAAATAACAGGTCGTACCCGTATTCACGAGCGAAACAATCACAGGTGCTTCGCCGTAATCCACTTCAATCAGTGCAGTTCCCGTTAGCTGAGAATTTTTCAACAGCACCGTGCTATTGTAAGCAATCATTCCCTGCATCAGCGCAAAACGAACCGGCGTACCCGGTGCGGCAGCGGAAAACGACAGATTCCAATTAAACAGATACGTTCCCGCGGCGTGTATGGTAATCTCTCCGGTGGAGCTGTTGTACGTAACGTTTTGGCTGCTCACCGGCACATTGTTGTAAATAAAATTCCCGCTTGGCACAATGGGGTTTTTTAGGGTGCTACCAAGCTGTAACACTGAATAACTCATTGGATTTCCTCCTTTTGATTGAAAGCAAAGCTTGTTTCATACTATGCAAAAGAAAAGAAAATCGTTCAAACAAAAAACCGGCAGGTGATTTCACCTACCGATTCCTATGCGGTTGAAAAGCTATTTTTGTAGGGTATTACGCCGCTTTACCTGACGGATATCATTTCCAAAAAACATAATAGGGCGGAACATTCCCGTAATGCGGGAAATGATTCGCTCGTTATACAATGCGCTGAGTTCCCCGCTGTCCAGATTGGTGGAAATAATCGTCGGCTTGCCTTCGTTAATCCGCGTGTTAATTATATTATACAGCGCCGAATGGGTAAAACTGGTTTTAAATTCCGAACCCAAATCGTCCAGAATCACCAGATCGCAGTCAATCAGCGTTTCCATGGTGTTCCCCTGCGTCCTGCCAAAATGTTCGTTTTCTACTGCCCGCAGAAAATTTTGCACCGAATCAAACGCCGCATAATAGCCGCGTTCAAATAACGACTTTGCAATTGCAGAGGAAAGAAAGGTCTTGCCCAGCCCGGTTTTGCCTAAAAACAACAGCGAATCCGCATCCGGCGTAAAGTGCTCGGCATAATCCATACAAAATTCATACACTGCACGCATCCGTTCCCGCGGGCGAAGCGTGCCTTGGATTTCCGGATAATAATCCAACGAAAATTCCGAAAAATCATGCAGTTTCATCTTGCAGCTGCTGTTGAGCAGCTCAATTTCATGCTTATGAATCAGTTCTTCAAAGCAATCGCAGCGAATTCCCTCCACAAAGCCGGTATCGCCACATTTTGTACAGGTATAATGCATATCCAAATAGTCCGCCGGATAGCCCAAATCCATCAAAAGCTCCCGTATTAGCTTTTGGTGGCGCAGGTTGGCATCGCGAATTTCTGCCAGTGCTTTTTGTAAATTCACGTCTTTTGTAATAATTGCTCTTGAAATCTCCAGATTAGTGTTCATCAGCTTACGGTTGAGTGCGGCAATTTCCGGTGCTTTTTCCGCCATTTCCAGACTTCTTTTCTCAAACTGAAATTGTGCCTCATCCCGTCGCTTTTTCAGTTCCGCCGCCGCCGCGGCATATGCCTCCTGCGAAAATGCCATAGGATTCCGTCCTTTCCTGTTGAGATTAGCCATCCGTTTTTTTGCGGACCTCCGGTGTATAGTTCCGCGCAAATTCCTCAAATTCGTTTAAATCATAGCTATGCTGTTTTTCCGGCTTTGTTTGCTTTGCACCGGCTGATTTCTTTTGCGGCTGCTGTTCCTTCTGCGCCTGTTCCGGCGTGGAAATCCCCGCAGCATGCCAGCTTTCCAAAATCTTATTCATATACGGCAGGGAGAGTTTATTGGTATTGTCCATGCATTTTTCATATGCGAGCAGAACCATTTCCTCGGAAAAGCCCCAATCCTGCCACCGTGCGAAGGTTTCCCGCTGCTTTTTAGTCAGTGCGGTTTCCAGTCCCAGCGCCTTGGCTAGTTTCTTCTCGTAGGAATGCTGCGCCATCAGCCGAATGATTTCCTTTTCCGCCGCCGAAAATTCTGTAATGCCCCGTTCAAACCAGCTTTTGGCGATGGTTTCTATGTAGCCCATACGTGCTTTGCCGATTTTTTCGCAGTATTCCACCAATAAAAGCAGCACGGGTACGGAAAATCCGTAATATTCATACAAGTTCAGCAGTCCGCTTTCCTCGGTGTAATTAATCGGCCGCTTGAAAATCTCCTGCGCCGCCAAAAAAAGCTCCCGCAGCTGCGGGGTACGTGCGGCAATCTCCTCAATTTCCTTTGGGGACA
>DBRO01000046.1:20122-23356 GCA_002306005.1 Ruminococcus sp. UBA1366
CTGTGCGGAAACGCCGCACGCCGCGCAGATTTCCGCCGTAGTGGTTCGGGGTTTTGGTAACGCCAACAGGCAAAGCAGTACTTTTACAAAATCCGCCGGGGCAAGCTTTAAATATTCGTCCACCACACAGCACGGCACGGAAAACATTCTGCCCCAGTTTTGATACACAAATCCATACTGCATTGCTCTGCCCCCGTTTCCTATTATGTTTTTATTAGTATAGCACAATGCAAACAGATTTGCAAGATGGTCGTTTGAAATCTGAGATCAATTCGATGACGATTCTTTCTTTTTCGCAGCTTTTTCTGTGGTACCCGGCAGCCGGTCAATCAAAATTTCCTGCTCTTCCCCCACTTCTCCCACAGCACGAAACGTCAGTGTGACACTGGCTTGCGTATCTGTACATTCCTCGCTGCGTTCCTCCGAAAGAATCTCGCATTCGCTCAAGAAATTTGCCTTATAATTGTCCGCCAACTTTTGCGCGACTGCCAGTGCTTCTTCCGGCGTGTAGGTTGTGGCTGCATCCTCGTAGGCATCATAGTTTACCTGCGTAATGCCAACGGGCAGTTCCCAGCCCAAAAAGCTGAGATTCGCACTGTGGCTGGTTTTTACATATTGTCCCTGAGGTTCTTCTCCCCAAAACAGTCTAAGTTCCGCCTCGTAAAAATTTAAAAAGCTCCGGCTTTCTGCGTTGGGGTACAGGACTTGCTGCGTGTCCTCAAATGGCTGGACGAACGTCACGGTTTCTTCAAATTCCCCATAAATCTTCCCAAACGAACGCGCATAGTATTGGTTTCCCTTATCGTCCTCATACTGTCCGGCAATTAGCACGTCGCCTTTTTGCACTCCGCTTCCGAGCGGCACAATCAGCTTACCGGAATACACCTGCGCGCGGACAAGGCTGCAATCCCGTGTGGCAATTACATTTGTTGGCAGCCTGCTTTGAGAACTATCCGGCTTTTCGATTTCCTGCGAAATCTGAATGACAAGCGTGGAACCGGCGTTGCGAATCCCCGCCCACGCAACGCCATCCACCTCCAGCATCAATTCATTTTCCAGCGCGAAATAGTCCACGGCGGGCAGAAAGGTTCCTGTTGCAATGCCATTGTCCGCAAGCGCCGCACGAATCCGTTGCTGTAAGTCCTCATCGCAGCCTTCAATCCGAACCTTCAGCAGCAAATTTGACAGCACCAGCACCAGTGCAAGCGCTGCAAAAAATCCAACCGCAATTCCCCACCGGTGCCGAAATTTTGCCAGCCGATAAAGCAATCCGGTTTGTTCCACCACCGTAAACGCAAGCCCCTGCGCTTGACAGATCTGACATATCTGCTTTTTACGATAAAACGGGATGATGCCGGTAACGACGTTGTTTTTTTCGCACAGGTTCCGGCAGCCCGTCCGTGCGCGCAGTAGAATATCGAGCAGCCGCTTATAGTTTGCACCCTCGGCGGTAAACCGGATTTTTCCCAGAAAGCCAAGAAACATGGATTTATCCTCCTGACCGCGCGCTGACCGGCGAAATTGCAACGTTTGTAATAATACCGCCCACTTCCACGCCGCCGGAGCTATAATTATCCACCGTCATATCCGTGCCCCAGATTTCAATTTCAAAGCGCTTGCTCCGCAGTTTCACCAGAACATCCGTACATTCCAATATTTTTGTGCAATTCTCAATCGTCACGCTGGTGTTATCCAAAATCGTTACGCAGGAATTCAAAAAAAATAAATCCCGCATTTTGCCCACAAACCGCACCGTGGGCTTTGTGTATTCCGCACCCATGATAAAGCCTCCTTTGTTTTGCCGGAAAGAACCTTCCCTTTTGCATTTATATTCGTCCGGCAAAGGACATATACTTTACCATGAAAGATTCCGGGAGGGTTTGCTTTTGATAAAAAACACCATACGGACGGTTGGACTTGCTACGGCAGGGTTCCTGCTTGCCGTGCTTTGCGCCGCGCTGATTGCCTTGCACACGGAGATTTCCACAGCAATCACGGATGCCATCCGGCGCTGTTTGGAGATTATCATTCCGTCGCTGTTTGCATTTATGGCGCTCTCCGATTTGCTCATCCGCACCGGAACGTATCGCTATGTACTAATTCCCTTCTACCCCATTTATCGCTGGATACTGCGGATGCCCCAACCTGTGTTTTTCGCATTTATCATGGGCAATATTGCCGGCTATCCCGTGGGAATCCGGATTCTTTCTATGCTGGTGCGGCAAAACACGATATCCCAACACGACGCTGCACGCTACGCCTGCTTTTGCTATGCGGGCGGTCCGGCATTTGCTGTGGGCGCAGTCGGCGGTGCGGTCTTTGGCGATATCCGGATTGGACTGATGTTGTTTTTATCCTGCTTTGCCGCGAATTTTGCCGGCGCTTTTTTGTACGGGCTGTTCCGCAAAAAAAATACGGCTAGCAAAACACTGCCGCCGCACACACATTTTCGCACGGATGACTTAACCGGCGCGGTGGAAAGTGCCGCCCGCGCCATGCTGATGATCTGCGCGATGATTGTTTTCTTCGCTGCCCTGCTGAGTATTCTGGAAAGCACCGGAATTTTTGCACTTGCCGCCCGGACATTTGGATGCACTGGCAATCAGGAACAGTTATTGCGCGCCGTGGTGGAGATCTCCTACACTGCAAAACTGACCGGAACACCCTATGCGTTGCTGCCTTGGATTGCCGCAGTGCTTTCGTTCGGCGGGCTTTGCGTCCATGCGCAGGTGGCGTCGGTCTGCAAAAATGCCTTTTCCTTGAAGCTGTTTTGGCTGACACGTCCTGTCTTTGCCGCACTGGCAGGACTCGCCGCGCACTGGCTTTCCCCACTTTTTGTGCCAAAAACACTGCCCGCTGCTGTTTCGTCTCCGATTTTTGCCGTGAAAACGCACAGTATTGTGCCTTCTGTCTGTTTAATTTTCATGATAATTTTGATTTTTGCGCAAAAAAGACTGGTAATTCGTAAAAAGATATGTTATAATGATTAGGATAAATCAAAAATCAAAACGTAATGATTGATAGGAAAAGTATTACTGAAAAGGAGTGCTTATAACAAATGAAAAAAAAGTATTTTGGCTCGGACATCAAACCCTCCTGCTCGTATTGCGTGTATGGGAACCGCGCAAAGGAAGGCAACAAAGTTCTTTGCGAAAAAATGGGGCTGGTTGATGCTACTTACAGTTGCAAGAAATGGGAATACGATCCGATTAAGCGCGTACCCAAAAAGCAGTT
>DBRO01000046.1:23372-37056 GCA_002306005.1 Ruminococcus sp. UBA1366
CCCTTGTTTTTTGTACAAAAAAGACTGCACAGCTTGATTGCTGTACAGTCTTTCTGTTATTTACGTTACTCCATCAGCGTGTACCCATATGCAGCAATAAGCTTTTTCAGCTCAGCAAGGTAACTTTGTGCGGCGCTGCTCAGCACGGCCTTTTTGCTGAGAATATACCCGATCACCATGCGATCTTCTGTTTCCAACGGCACGGCAACAATATTATCTCCGTTTAAATCGCTGTTTAAAATGCCGGAACAAATGGTATAGCCATTCAATCCGATTAACAGATTAAACAGCGTGGCACGATCCGTAACGTGAATGTTTTTCTTGTGATACACGGTGCTGAGAATTTCCTCAGAGAAATAAAACGAATTATACTGCCCTTGCTCAAACGAAAGGCAAGGATATTCTTCTAAATCCTCCAGTGTAACGGATTTTCTTTTTGCCAGTGGATTGAACGCACTGACGAACACATGGGGTTTTGCCGCAAACAGCGGGTGAAAAACCAAGTGGCTTTCCATCAACAGGCGGCGGATTACTTTTTCATTGAAGTCGTTGAGATATAGTAAACCCACTTCGCTGCGCAGGTCGCGGACATCGCAGATAATATCATACGTGCGGGTTTCGCGCAGGGTGAACTCGTACTCTCCGGAATTGCCTTGCCGGATGAGATTCACAAATGCATTAACCGCAAAGGCATAATGCTGTGTGGAAATCGAACACAACCGGCGAGGTTCTTGTTTGTTCTGATAACGATATTCCAGCAGTTCTGTTTGCTCCACCACCTGCCGGGCATAGGAAAGAAACTCCGCCCCTTCCGTTGTTAGGGCAATGCCCTTGGAAGTACGGCGGAAAATCGCAATTCCCAGTTCGGTTTCCAACTCGCGGATGGCATTGGAAAGGCTCGGCTGGGAGATAAACAACTGCTTTGCCGCCTCGCTGATCGAACCGCACTGCACGGTTTTCACCACATATTTTAGCTGTTGAAGGGTCATATTCACACCGCTCATTGGTTTTATTTCTTCGAAATCTTATCCCGGTATTTTAATAAAAAGAACGCCGGTAAAAAATTTAGCAGAAGATACACCAGATAAATTAAAAGAATCTGAACAGAAATTTTTCCATCGGAGCTGAATGCATTGGCAACAAGCAGCAATCCTGCCAGGGAAAGTGCCAGCACAACCGGCTGCAGCCAACTGTATTGATCAAACGCAGCACTCACAGCGCCCGTCAGCAATGCCGCCCCGGGAACCAGAAACATTAGAGAAAAGTACTGGATACCAAAACGATCTGTCGAGTCATTGATCACCCAAAGCAGGATGCTTGGAATGAGAAATACAGCGGCAAACAGCACCGCCAAAGGAATCAGCTCGTACTTTCCATGCCGTTTAAAATGGCTCCAGTAACCTTTCATACTGCTTTACTCCTTTTCCAACATACGGATTGCCCGCAGCAAAATCGCACACTCCAACCGTTTTTTCTGAATCTGACAGGACAACTTATGCGCGTTATGGACATCACCCGCATACAGGTAATTATTTGCATTGCAACCGCCGCTGCAATAAAATTTCGCCCAGCATTTTTTACATTCCGGCTTGGAATACACATGCGTGCCGGCGAACATTTTTTTCATTTCCATATCAAAGCTGCCGTCGTACAGGCTGCCCATTTTCCACTGTTCCAGTCCAACAAACTGGTGGCAGGGATAGAGGTCACCCTCCGGTGTTACGGCGACATAATCATTACCGCAGCCGCAGCCACGCAGGCGTTTGATCGCACAAGGGCCTTGATCCAAATCCAACATAAAGTGAAAGAAATTCACGAATTTACCCTGCTTGCGGATTTCCTCCAGCCGTGCGGCAAGGCGTTCGTATTCGGCAAAAATTACCGCCAAATCCCCTTCTGTAATCGCATACGGATCCGTCGGATTGGTCATCACGGGCTCCACAGAAATTTGTTCAAACCCTTTTTGATACAAATCCAGCACATCATCGGCAAAATCCAGATTATATTTCGTGTAAGTACCCCGTACATAGTAATCCTTGTCCCCGCGGGTATCTACAAGCTTTTTGAACTTCCCAATAATGCTATCATAGGTACCGGAACCGTCCACGCGCTTTCTCATCCGGTCGTTCACAGCTTTTCTGCCGTCAATCGAAAGCACAACGTTATTCATTTCGCGATTNNGTCTTGCCGGTTTCCGGCTCGCGGCTTCTGGCATATGCAACAATTTGTTTGACTACTTCGAAATTCATCAACGGTTCCCCGCCGAAGAAATCGACTTCGAGAAACTTGCGGTCGCCGGATTTCTCAATCAAAAAATCCATCGCGCGTTTGCCGGTTTCAAAATCCATCAGCTTTCTGCCGCCGCCAAAATCCCCCGTGGAAGCAAAGCAGTATTCACACCGCATATTGCAATCATGCGCAACGTGCAGGCACATGGCTTTAATCGGCGAAAGCACCGAGAAACTCGCATACTTTTCATAATCGTCCTCAGAAAACAGCACACCGCTCTGAGCAAGCGACCGAATTTCGGCATAGCATTCCTCGATTTCCTGCGCATCATACACCTTCGATAGCTTGTCCAACGCATGCTGCGGACATTTTTCTGGCAACGGCGGCTCGATATTATCCAGCAAATCGTAGGTTAAATCATCTGCTAGGTGCACCCCGCCGCTGTTAACATCTAATACAACATTGCAATTATCAAGCTTAAACTTGTGAATCAATCCCATCCATCCCCCGGATTAAAATTTGAAAAACAATGCTGACTTCGCAACGACAAAGCCAGCATTGTTGTTATTCCATTCATAATATGCGTATCATTACGCGTCTTTTTCGCACTTCTGGTTTGCAACGGTGCAGGAAGTCTTGCACGCAGACTGGCAGGATGCCTGGCATTTTCCGCAGCCACCCTTTGCAGCAGTCGCTTTCAGATTCGCCTTATTCACAGTTTTAATATGTTTCATCCTAACATCTTTCCTTTCCAATTTCCATGCCGTTTCGACATTACCGGAACGCAATTTTCAATAATATCTATTTTAGCACAAAATATTCGTTAAAATATGAATACATTCTTTCTTTGCTATAAATATTTATTTGAAGCCATTCGAAATGCCTCAGCGTAATCTTCTGCCTTTGGCATTTACGCCGACAACCCCGCCGATTCCGGCAAACACAAGCGAAAGCAAAAGCTTTCCGCCTGCCGAAAAAGAAAGTGCTGACTTTGTAAAAATCAAACTCAGAACCAGGATTGCAAAGAAAATCAAAGTGCCGCAAATCACACCCATCAGCAGACCATTCTGACGGCGTTTTCGCGCGCAGATATAGCCGCCGGCATAGGCGCCAATGCAAAGTGCCGCCGTGGACAGCACAGTCACCATCAGTTCCGGCGCATCAATTTTTGTTATAATCGCGGAGAATCCGAGCAAGCAGGCAAAAATTACAACCAACCCGATTACCGATGAAAATGCCATGCAGTACATGCTCGTATTTCTGAGATTACCAAAACGAAATTTTCTTCCCATTGTCCTCGTCCTTTCCAGAATGCAAAATTCAGCAAGCTTCACCTTGCTAAAAGATATGCACGGACAAAAAGGAATATGCCACGTAAGAAAAACCTGCGCTTCAACTTTTAAATTTTTACAAAAGCAAGCGTATTTTAGATCTTGGTTTCAGGATTAATCATTTTCGTGCTGTGTCAAATTCTTGGCAATCGCCCATTTTTGGATGCGGATTTTGCTGCGGTCGCCGCCTGTTTCTAAAACAACCGTATCTTCCTTAATGGAAAACACAATCCCGACAATTCCGCCGGCAGTGACGATTTCATCACCAATTTGGATGTTTTTGCGCATAATCGCTTCTTTCTTTTCCCGCTTTTTCTGCGGACGAATCATAATAAAATAAATGAACGCGAACATCAGCACGAGCATAATCACATACATCATCGTGCCGGACGTTGTGGACGAAGCCATCATTGTAAGCATAAATCAAACTCCTTTAATTACACTGTTTTCATTGAAAAAATCAGTATTAAAATTATAACATACCATGAAAATGAAAACAAGCCTGTTCACAATAAGTTTTCATCTCACAAAAAAACCGCGGATGCTCCCACACCTGCGGTTTTCAATCATTTATACGGGATGAACTTTTGCGGCGGCATCGGAATGTGCGCCGTCAATGCCATACTTCTTATTCCGGCGGTTTTCAAAAAACTTCGGCGCAACCTTCGGGAACATCGCATAGCTGAGGACATCTTCCTCCTGCTCCGTCCACTCGGCGCATTCTGCTTTCAGTTTTTCCAACTCCGGTTCCAGCAAATCTGCCGGACGGCAGGTAATCGGTTCTTCGTCCCCACAGATTTTCTTTTGGAATTCCGGATCAATCGGCACAGGCGTTTTTCCGTATTCGCCGCGAACCAGTCCTTTGAATTCCTTCGTCACAGTCTTGTAGCGTTCGCCCATGATAATATTGAACACTGCCTGCGTTCCGACAATCTGAGACGTTGGCGTAACCAGCGGCGGGTAGCCTGCATCCTTGCGGACACGCGGCACTTCCTTCATCACGTCTACAAGCTGATCGGCTTTACCCGCCTGCTTGAGTTGCGACAGCAAATTTGAAAGCATTCCGCCCGGCACCTGATAAATCAGTGCATTGGCATCCGTTGCCAGCATATCGGGGTCAAGCAGACCGCTCTTGATGTATTTTCTGCGTAAAGTCATGAAGTAATCGCGGATTTCCGTGAGTGCTTTCAAATCCAGCCCTGTGTCGTATTCCGTACCTTGGAACGCCGCAACAATCGATTCCGTCGGCGCATGGGAAGTTCCCAACGCAAGCGGCGACATTGCAGTATCCACCACATCCACGCCGGCTTCCACGCCTTTGAGAATACACATGGAGGCAAGTCCGGACGTATAGTGCGTATGCAGCTGAATCGGAATTTTCACAACACTTTTCAACGCTTTTATCAATTCTGCGGTTTCGTAAGGCGTAATCAGCGCCGCCATATCCTTAATACAAATCGAATCCGCGCCCAGTGCCTCAATTCTCTTGGCGTAATCCATATAGTACTCGTGGGTGAAAACCTCACCCAACGTATAGGAAATTGCAATTTGTGCGTGTGCGCCTTCTTTTTTTGCCGCTTTGACAGCGGTTTCAAGGTTTCGAATATCGTTAAGCGCATCAAAAATCCGGATAATATCAATGCCGTTTGCTACGGATTTTTGCACAAAATATTCCAGAACATCATCTGCATAATGCCGGTAACCCAGCATATTCTGTCCACGAAACAGCATTTGCAGCTTGGTATTGGGCATTTCGCGGCGGATAATCCGCAGTCTTTCCCATGGGTCTTCGTCCAGAAAACGCAGACAGGCATCAAACGTTGCACCGCCCCAAACTTCGCAGGAGTGGTAACCGATTTTATCCATGGCAGGCAGAATCGGCAGCATTTCGTCCATGCGCATTCTGGTTGCAATCAGCGACTGGTGCGCGTCCCGCAACACGGTTTCGGTAATTTTCAGTTTTGCCATTTTTCTCACCATACCTTGCAAAAAAGCAAAGCTTCCTTTCTTCTGGAATTACTTGATTACCGCAAGCAGGGTTCCGGAAGAAACCGATTCGCCCTTGGTTACGTTAATGCTTGCAATTGTGCCGTCAATCGGCGAATTGATGTCGTTTTCCATCTTCATGGCTTCCAGCACGAAAATCGCCTGTCCTGCCTTTACCGTTGCGCCAACTGCAACCTTGATATCCAGAATGGTTCCCGGCATCGGTGCGGCAACATCCGTTCCGCCTTCCACGGGAACATTTACAGCAGCTGCCGGTGCGGGTGCTGCTTCGGCAGCAGGTGCTGCTGCCACTGCGGGTGCCGCTGCCACTGCGGGTGCTGCACTCGGCGCGGGTGCTGCACTCGGCACGGGTGCTGCCATCATGGGTGCGGCTCCATTGGATTCCTCCACCATCACATCATAAGCTTTTCCGTTGACATAAATATTGTATCTTTTCATCTCCAAGACCATCCTTTCCGGTTTCGTGATTTATTTTTTTAGAAGGGCAGATTGCTGTGTTTTTTGGGCAGCCTCGAAACTCTTTTTCCTGCCAGTATATCCAGTGCATCGGCAATCGTGCCGCGAATCATTTCCGGCTCAACTACCGCATCAACGATTCCCCTTGCAGCCGCACAAGCACTGCTTGCATTTTCCGCGATGTATTCCTCGGCAAGCGCCTCTCTTGCCTTTGCGGTTTCTTCTGCACCGGCTAGCTTTTCATGCGAGAAAAACTCTGCGGCGGTCAGCGGTGCAAGCGAGGAAATCACCGCGCTCGGCAGAGCGAATACCAAATCCGCATTTGCGGCTTTTCCGGCAAGGGCAATGTACGCCGAGCCGTAAGCTTTTCCAGCGACAACCGCAATTTTAACTGTGGTAGCCTCGGCATAAGCCTGAGAAAGCTGCGCCATATTTTTCACCGCACCGTTTAAATCTGCAGTGTCAGAAGTCGCAAAGCCTTCGGTATCTACAATCGTCACAACCGGAACTGAGAACGCATCGCAGGTGCGGACAAACCGCGCCAGCTTTCCGCAGTCGTCCGCGGTGAGCTTTTCACTGGTCTTGTTGGTGGCGGCAATGCCCACCGCTGTGCCGTTCACCGTTACAAGGGCAGTGTATGCCGCATTTCCGTAATCCGCGTACACTTCCGTGGCAGAACCCTCATCTGCAATGGCTGCGGCATTTTCCGCGGCATCTGTGCCAAAATCTGTTTCCGGAATTGCAAAATCAAACAGGGGTGGTGCAGTCAAATTGTTCTGCGGCAGTTTCATCAACAATGATTTTGCCGCTTCCACAGCCGCCTTGTCGTCCTCGGCAACGATCGCCGCAATCCCGTTTTTCGCTGCCGCTTCCGCTTGGTTTTCCACACCGGAATTCGGCGTAACAAACAGCTCCGCGTCCTTTGCCATAACAACAAAATCCGCTGATGCCGCCAGCATAGCAGCCGCGCCCGCGCAAGTTCCTGCGACAACAGAAATCTGCGGAACCACACCGGAAAGTGCGTTCACGCAGCCAAGCAGTTCGCCGTAAGCCGCAAGCGCACCCATCGGGTCCTGTAAGTCCGCGCCAAAAGAATCATAAATTCCAACAACGGGCAGACCAGTCTTTTCGGCAAGCGCATAAATCTTCTTAATTTTCGCCGCCTGCGCGCAAGAAAGAGCGCCTTTATTCACCGAACTGTCCTGCGAAAAAGCGTAAACCAAATTGCCGTCCACGTACCCATAGGCACAGACCACACCGGCAAGCTGTTCTCCCGCAGTCGCATAAGCATCCAGTTCTGTAAAGACACCCTCGTCAAATAAATATGTCAGCCTGTCTTTTGCTGGGGTTGAAGCCGCCGCAAGCGCCGAAAGCTTGCCAAGCTCCATGCTGGTTTCAGACATACCGTTTCCTCCATTCGTTATCCATTATATGCTAGGGCAACACCATGCAAAGATCAGAAAATCCCTTGTAAGTATACTTGCTTCTGCGATGTTGCCATAAGACTTCTTGCGTTCAGATTCATCCTACGTTCGTTTTTAAACTTTTTGCAAAAAAAATATTCAAATATAATTATACCGCATTTCCTTTGGATTGACAAGATAATCACAAGCCCTCTTTGCAGTTTTTACAATTATCCAAAATTTCTGTTATAGATTCTACATAATTTTCGTCGGATTTCACCAGCCGAAGCGTTCTTGCCGGGCTCACAGTCTGTTCAGAAAACTCCGCTGCGTCCATGCCACGCAGCATGGCAAGAAACAACACTGCCCGTGCCAATCCGTCAAACTCCGCCAAGCCGGTTTCTTCCGGAATATAATCCAGCACCACACGGGCGGGTTTGGTTTCAAAATGATAAATGCAGAACGAAATCACCGTATCTCCGTCTCGGATTTCCGATACAGCGGGTGATTTTTGGGCAACGCCCGTCCGTGCAAACAGCTCAGCATAGCGCTTTGGGCTGCGTGTCTGTAAAATCTCAATCATGGTGAACTCCCCTTTTCTCCACAACCGTAATTTATTTTTCCTTGAGTGCGGCGTTTCTCAGCGCACGAAGCTCTTCCGCTTTTAGTTCACGGTATTCCCCCGGTGCAAGCATACCAAGTTTTACCGGACCGATAGCCGTTCTTTTCAGCCTTGCGACTTCCACACCGACCGCTTCGCACATCTTACGAATCTGTCGATTTCTGCCCTCGTGTATCACCATTTGCAGTACTACCCTGCCCGGCTCCTCCGTCAGGACATTGATAATACAGGGCGCAGTTTTTCTGCCGTCAATGACCACACCGGCGGCAAGCAGCGCCAGCTTTTCCTCGGAAATACCCGGACGAATTGTGACGCGGTAGGTTTTTGTAATATGCTTGGACGGGTGCATAATCTGATTTGCAAAATCACCGTCGTTGGTGAACAGCAACAGTCCCTCGGAATTTTTATCCAGCCTGCCGACCGGATACACCCGTGTTCCAACGTTCTTCAATAATTCCGTGACGCTTTTTCTGCCCAACTCGTCCTTCATGGTTGTGACATAGCCACGCGGCTTATGCAGCATTATGTAAATACTTTCCTGTCTGCGCGCGGTCGCAATTTGTTCCCCGTCCACGGAAATCAGATCCCGAAACGGGTCTGCCCTATCCCCCAACGCACATGGGCGTCCGTTCACTTTCACGCGGCGTTTTGCAATCAGCTCCTCCGCGGCGCGGCGCGAACAAAGTCCGCTGTCCGCAATGATTTTTTGTATCCTAATTTTCGGCATAAATACTCCTTTATTCTCATGATATGTACCAATTAAGGGGGCGGCGCTGCCCCCTTAATCATCCCATCTTACGGGTATTCGTATTTTTATTGATCAACTAATCAAAAACTCTTTTGATTGCGTGGTAATAATACTCAAAAATATTCATCTTTTCAACCGGTGCGGCATCCACGTCCTCCGTGGCGCAGACCGGCACACTGCACACCAATTTATCCCCAACAAAATAATTTACATAGCCCAGCGTATCCCCCGCCGTGATCGGCGCGTATACAAACTGCGGAATCAGCGCTTCCTGCCGGACGTGATCCTGTTCGCCCACAACCAGCGTTGCGCGGGGTTCTTCTGCCAGTTCGGCGCGGACAGTATCCTGCTCGCCGCCTGCAACGGAGACTTCCAAAATACCATAAGGGTCTTCCAGCAGGTAATGATTCACCGCAGAAAAGCCGTAATCATAGAGTTTTTCGTGGTCCTGCCAGTCGCTCGGCGCGTTCAGCGTGACCGCAATCAGTGTCACACCATTACGCTGGCAGGCAGAAACCAAACAGCGCCTTGCCTTATCCGTAAAGCCGGTTTTCACGCCGATGATGCCTTGGTAGGAACGCAAAAGCTTATTGGAATTCGTCAGCCAGCGTTCATAGGGCGGATTGCCGTAACTGATGCACGCGCTGGCGGAAGAACAAATCTTTTGGAACTCCGGATTTTGTATCGCTGCCGTGGCTAGCCTTGCCATATCATACGCTGTGGAATAATGCTCATCCGTATCGTCATCCAATCCGGAGGGCGTTACAAAATGTGTGGAATTCAGCCCCATTTCCTTCGCGCGGGCGTTCATCATTTCCACAAAAGCCGGAACACTGCCGGCAATTTTCACTGCCGCGGCATTTGCCGCATCGTTCCCGCTAGGCAGCAGCATGCCATAACACAGCACCCGCTTGGTCACCTGATCGCCCTCCTGCAAGCCCATAGAGGAGCCTTCCACCTTGATTGCATTGGCATCCACCGTGAAATACTCGTCCAGATTTCCGCTTTCTAGCGTCAGCATGGCAGACATGATTTTTGTTGTGCTTGCCATCGGCAGTTTTTCGTCCGCGTTCTTTTCATAAAGAATCCTACCGCTGTCCGCATCAATCAAAATTGCCGATTTTGCGGAAATATCCGTATCTGCCGGCTTTGCCGATGCCGGAAGTTCCTCGTAACCGCTCTCGGCATACCGGACATATCCCTGCGTATTTTCAGAAATCATCCGTTGCACAGTGTCCGCCTGTTTCGCCGGAATTTCCGGTGTGTAGTCAAACGCCTCATGCATGGGTATCAGGATTGCCGCCCCGCAAAGCAACACCGCCGCAAATTTGAACATTCCCATAACCGCACCTTCTTTATCAAACTATCATAAAGAAATTATGTGCAGTTCCAAATACATTATGCTTGCAACGCGAAAAAAAGCTATTCATCTTCGCTGCTATTTTCGTCCTTTTTCTTTTTCACAAAGCCCGAAATTTTATCAATCACATCCGGCACCATATTGATAATTGCATTTTCCTTGGATGCATTCATCGAAAGCTGTAACAGCTTGACTTCGCCCTGTGTTACTGCCAAAAAAGCAACCGGCTGAATGGTAATGCCACCGCCGGAACCGCCGCCGAACAGCTCCTTTGCCGATTTGGTCGGCAAATCCGAGCCGCCGGATGCAAACCCGAACGACACCTTGGAAATTGGAATAATTGTGGTATCCGCATTCACCACAATGGGCTTACCAACAATGGTTTCGCTGTCGGTCATCTCATGAATTTTCTCCATTGCGGTTTTTACCAAAGCTTCAATTCTCGTATCACTCATTAGTAAAAACATCTCCGTTCTATGATTTTTATGCCTGCGGTTCCGGCACGGCGGACATCCGCTGCTTTTTGCGCTGCAATTTCCTGCGGGCACGTCTTTCGCGCCGTTTTACAAACCAACCACGCAGGAAAATCCCCAGCGCCTTGATTGCCGTACAAAATACAATGGCGATGATGGCGGATGGTCTGATTTTCACCACTGCGGAAACATCTGCTTCCATCACTTTTTCGTGAAACACACATTCCACCTGTGCGCGGCGAACTTTCAGGGTGAAAATTCCACTCAGCGCGCTTAATGCGCCAAACAAAATGCCGTTGAATTTTCCATACTGCACCGCCGCCTCGTAAGCATCTTCCTTGCCGGCACGCAGGGTGATTTTCACCTGCGTCATCCGGATGGTTTTCATCATACGCCGGACAAACCGCCATGCTGTCGGCACATAGGGCTTGATCATTGCCCATTTGCGCTTGAGCTCGTCCAGTTTGCCGCCGGATTTCTTCTCCGAAGCGTGCTTTTTGTCGCGCTTTTTCTGCGCTTGTTCCAGCTTTTTCTTCTCCTTGGCAAGTTCCTTTTCTTTCTTTGCCAAAGCTTTCCGCTGTTTTATGGTAAGTTCAGGTGTGGGTTCTGTTTTTTCATGTTCCGGCGGCAATTCCACCGACGCAGCAAATTCCTCGGGCAAATCCTCTGTTTCCTTTTTTTCGGGCTTTTCTTCAGAAACGCTCTTCTTTACTCGTTTTTGCTTTTTGGCACGCTTTTTCTTTTTCTCTTTCTTGGGGCGCGGATACAGCGTGAAAAACAACCATTTTACTTGCAAATTTGTAAGTTTGTTCTTTTCCAGCGCAATCTGCGCGGTGACGGAAAAATGCAGCAGCACCACAATCAGTGCGAGAATACCTAACAGGATATACAAAACAATCACATCAGCATCCGTCCTTTCCGTCCTCCGGTTCTGTTGCTGTCATTGTCTCCAAATCTTCAAAACTCAGCTGTTCTGTCTGGTTGTCCAACGGCACCAGCTCGTCCAGCGAAGCCATTTGAAAGCACCGCAGAAAATTCTCCGTGGTGCGGTAAGCAACGGGTCTTCCGGGAATATCCAGCCTGCCCGCCTCCTCCAACAGATTCTTTTCCACCAACGAATTCACAACCGAACTGCTATCCACCCCGCGGATATGCTCTACAAAACTTTTGGTTACCGGCTGGTTATATGCCATAATCGCCAGCACTTCCATTGCAGCGGGCGAAAGCGGCGTGTTCTTTTTTGTTTCAATTGCCGCACGGATGGCATCCGCATACTGCGGCTTTGTGGCAAGCTGATAGCTTTCCCCTAGCCGCAGTACTTCCAGTGCGCTGCCGGTATCCTGATACCGGTCGGAAAGCAGTGTGACTAGTTTTGGCAGAATATCCGGTTCTGTTTGGCAAACCTGCGCCAGCCGCGTAATTTCCACCGGATCTCCGGACGCAAACAGCACTGCCTCCAGCACGGAAATTTTCTCGTCAATCGTCATGAATCTACCTGCTCCTTATGAAATGGCAGCCGTTCGGCTTTTCCCTTGAAATAAAATCTGCGAATTATCTTCGCTTAATTGAATCCTGCCGGATTTTGTGAGTTCCAGCACGGCAAGAAAGGTTGCAATTTGTCCGGAATGGTCGGTATCGCCCTCGTACAAGGTGCAAAGCGGGCAATGTCCCTCCCGGCTCAGGCGCTTTAACACTCGGATAATCCGCGAAATCACCGAAACCACCCGATGCGAAACAATCGGTTCAAACACAGACGGTTTGAGCGGCGCAGCAGTTTTTCTGCGCTGATTCATCCCGCAGAACGCATCAAACAGCACCATCGGGTGATGGGTTCTTGTATAGGTCATGTCCACAGATAGTTCCATTTGCTTGCGGACAAACACGTTGCCGCCGATATCGCGGGCGCGCAGCAGTTCCGCTGCTTTTTTACAAAGCGAATACTCAATCAGTCTGCCTTCCAGTTCGCGCTTTAATTCCTGCGCTTCCTCCGGCTTTGGCAAAAGCGAAGCGGTTTTGATATAAATCAGCCTTGCCGCCATTTCTAAAAATTCGCCAGCCAGCGCAAAATCCTGCGTATCCATGCCGTCGATGTAGTCCAAATACTGCTCCAACAGCACGGAAATCTCAATATCACAGATATCCAACTTGTGCTTGGCAATCAGGTGCAGCAATAAATCCAGCGGCCCCTCGAAATTCTCCAGCTTGAATTTGATTTGTTCCATTTGGCAGCCCGCACCATTTCCCCTTAAATTTTAATGATCAAAGCCGAAATCCAGTTCGTAATCACGTCCATGCCATCATATAGATATCCGCTCACGAACGAAATCGGCGCGGAAAACACACCCGTCATCAGCAATACAAAAAAGCCGATCATGATATACATTTGGTACTGTTGCACCTTACGGTCAAATTCGTACGAAGTAAAATAGCTCACCACTTTGGAACCATCCAGCGGCGGAATCGGAATCAGATTAAATACCGCAAGTCCGATATTGATATAAATAAAATACTGAAAAATCAGGATAATATAATAGTAAACTTCAAAACTGATATGTCCATATGCCAATGGAGCAACAATTTTCATTAAAACCATGCCGACAAGCGCTGCAAGCAGGTTGGAAATCGGTCCTGCTGCTGCGGTAATGGAAACACCAGCTCGCTGGTTTTTAAAATTCAACGGGTTAATCGGCACGGGGCGCGCCCAGCCAAAGCCCGTAAACAACAAACAAATTGCTCCAATGGGATCGATATGTGCAATGGGGTTTATCGTCATTCTTCCTTGATAAGCGGCTGTGTTATCACCCAGCTTTTTGGCGCTCCACGCATGGGCAAATTCATGCAGCGGTAAAATCATAAAAATAATCAGTAAACGCACACCGTATTCCAATATTTTGTCCGTACTCAAACACAACCACTCACTCTCTTTTGATTCTCTCTATACAAATTGCTATTCACCAAAGATTATACTACATTTTTGGCAGAATTACAAGTTAAAAATCACGGGAAATGAAAAAATGCGCGGAAACGCCGGTTTTTTCGTACGCTTCATGTCAAG
>DBRO01000046.1:37093-37968 GCA_002306005.1 Ruminococcus sp. UBA1366
CTATCTGTCGCGGATACAAAAATCGCGTCCCTCACAAATGAGAAACGCGACGAGCAAACAGGCTCAGCCTGCTGGTCGGAGCGACGGGACTTGAACCCACGGCCTCTACCACCCCAAGGTAGCGCGCTACCAATCTGCGCCACGCCCCGATTACGACTGAATTATTATAGCACATTGCTTTGTGCTTGTCAATACTTTGGCAAGAGAATTTTACCGATAGAAATGCATTTGGTAACAAAAAGAAAGGAATCCGGTATGCTGATTATATTTCTTCGCGCATTGATTCTTTATGTGCTCGTCATTTTTTCCGTACGCCTGATGGGCAAACGCCAAATTGGAGAGCTTCAACCCTCTGAGCTTGTGATTACGATACTGGTTTCCAATATCGCTACTTTGCCAATCGAAGATATTGATCTTCCCGTTACCGCAGGCATCGTGCCAATTCTAACGCTTGTCAGCTTGGATGTGATTATGTCCACTGTAACATTAAAATTCCGTAGTATCCGCAGACTGGTTTCCGGCAGCCCCAAAATCATCATATCCGATGGTATCGTCAATCAGCACTTGTTACGAGAACTGCGGTATTCGGCAGACGACCTAATGGAATCCCTGCGGGAGCAAGGTGTTTTTGATCTTTCTACCGTGCAGTTTGCCATTGTGGAAACAACAGGGAAAATTAATGTTCTGGAAAAAGAACACTGCCAGTGTGTAAAGCAAGGCGATATCGGTATTCAAAAGCCCTCAGAAGACCCACCGCAGACCATCATTGATGACGGTAAAATTCGCGACAAAGCACTGGAGTTTTTGGAACTGGATCGCATTTGGCTGTATCAGGTACTCCGGCGCAATAACGTTACCGAACAGGACGTTTTTTT
>DBRO01000046.1:38075-38300 GCA_002306005.1 Ruminococcus sp. UBA1366
AAAGAGGCGGCACTGCAAGCATTGGAGGAAGTGAAAACGGAATGGAGTGACTATTATACAACCGTAAGCTATCTTGTACCTGCGGGCAGAATTGAACCGGTTTGTTATTCGATTGCAAAGCTGGAAAGCCTGTTAGAATCAGATAATCCGGAGTTTTTTTCCGAGTGTGATACCATATTTTATACACTGGAATTTCTTTATGAAAAAGAGTTCCCGTACCTTCAT
>DBRO01000104.1 GCA_002306005.1 Ruminococcus sp. UBA1366
GGTGCTTTCCGGCAAAAACATAACATTGCGTTCTCCCAAAGCGCGCGAAAAAGCAGTGACACTGGCAAAGGAAACGGCAATCCCCGTGCTTTTTAAGCCCGTCATTTTTTTCATATCCGTAAAATAAATCCGCAGCTGCGTATTTCCCGGGAAAAGATTTGCCGTATCCTTGATTTTTTTCACCTGCTCGGCATCGCGGGAATCGGCTCGCAGGCAAAGCACCCTCCGCGCAACCTCCTGCTCAAAATCCGCAGCAGTCCGGATCACTTCCGCAATCAGTTTGGGTTCCTCATCATCCTTCAGCGAAATCTTCCCCTGCACCACAAGAATACTGCCTGCGTTTAAAATACCGGCATACACCTCAAACTGCTTGGGAAACACAATTACTTCCATGGAACCGGTCATGTCCTCAAATGTGCAGAAGCTCATTCTGCCGCCGTTTTTAACCGTATGCAGTGTTTTTACGCGCAGCGTTGCAAGCAGACCGGCTTTCGCACCGTCGCCCATCATCGGATGTTCCCCGCTGCATTTTGCAATCACGGCAGCCGCTGTTTGCAGCCTTGCCGCGTGTGCCGCTGCGGCATATTCCTCCAGCGGATGTCCGGTAATATACACTCCAACCGCCTCGCGTTCCATTTCCAGCAAATCACGCTGCGAAAACTCCTCCGCCGGCGGCAACGGCTCGTCCTCGCGCTCCTCCCCGCCCCCCATATCAAAGAGGCTGAGCTGTCCTTTCAGCGTGTGTTTGTCCTTTTCGGCAGCACTTTTCAGCAGCTGCTCATAATGCAGCAGCATTTGGCGGCGATTTTCCGGAAAGCCATCCAGCGCACCGGCGCGGATTAGCGCTTCCACTGCGCGAATATTCATTTCCCGCGGTGCCATGCGCACACAAAAATCCCGCAGATTCCGGAACTTGCCGTTTTCCTCGCGCTCTTGCAAAATTGCCTGAATCATGCCGCTGCCAAGGCTTTTGACCGAAAGCAGCGCAAAACGAATTCCACCGTTTTCAGTCTGGAATTTCTCCCCGCTGCGGTTGATATCCACCGGTAGCAGCGAAACGCCGTTTTTGCGGCATTCCGCAGCGTATTCAATCAGCTTTCCGCCCGTGCCTTCCCCCAGCACCGAGGACATCAGCGCAGACATATATTCTGTATAGAAATGACATTTCAAGAAAGCTGTCTGATAGGCGACCGTGGCATACGCAGCCGCATGAGATTTATTAAACGCATAGGAAGCAAAGCTTTCCATTTCGTCAAAAATCGCATTGGCGGTTTTCTCGTCCACGCCGTTTGCAAGCGCACCGGTGCAATTCACACTGCCATCGGGGTTCTTTTCCCCATAAAGAAAGGCACGGCGCTCATTTTGCAGCACTTCATGCTTTTTTTTGGACATGGCGCGGCGGACGATATCCGCCCTGCCGTAGGAATACCCCGCAAGCTGCCGAAAAATTTGCATGACCTGCTCTTGATACACAATGCAGCCGTAGGTCACTTCCAGAATATTTTTGAGCAACGGGTGCTTATACCGCACCAGCGAAGGATTATGCCGGTTGCGGATATAGGTGGGAATGGAATCCATCGGCCCCGGACGGTACAGCGAAATCACGGCAATCAGGTCTTCAATCCCTGTGGGGCGCAGGCGCATAACGGTATCCGTCATACCTGCGCTTTCAAACTGGAACACGCCCTCTGTTTTTCCCGCACTAAACATGGCGTAAACTTCCCTGTCATCCATCGGGATATGTTCAATCTCAAAATTCGGCTGTTTACGGCGAATTTCCAGCTCGCAATTGTGAATGACGGTTAAGTTTCGCAAGCCGAGAAAGTCAATTTTCAGCAATCCCAAGCTTTCCAGAATCGTCATGGTAAACTGGGTGGACACCGCACCGTCCCTACTAAGTACGGGAACATACTCCGTAACGGGTTCTTTGGTAATCACAACACCTGCGGCGTGCGTGCCAAAGTTTCGCGGCATTCCCTCAATCTGCATGGCGGTATCCACCACCCGCTTGACGGTTACATCGTTCGTATATGCCTGCCGGAGTTCCGGTGTGGTTTCCAGCGCCTTTTGCAGTGTAATATTCAGTTCCCGCGGAATAAGCTTTGCTATCATATCTCCGGTATGATAGGGCAAGCCCATGGCACGTGCCACATCACGCACGGCGGCTTTTGCGGCAAGCGTACCAAAGGTTGCAATTTGGGCAACATGGTCCGAACCGTATTTGGCAATGACATAATCAATCACGCGCTGGCGCTTTTCCACACAAAAATCAATATCAAAATCCGGCATACTCACGCGTTCCGGATTTAAAAAACGCTCAAAAATCAAATCATACTGCAATGGGTCAATCCCCGTAATGCCGATACAATACGCGCAAAGGCTGCCCGCACCGGACCCGCGTCCCGGACCGACCGGAATATCGTGCGTTTTTGCGTAATGCACAAAATCCCGCACAATTAAAAAATAATCCACATAGCCCATGTGTTCTATCACGTTCAGCTCGTAATCAACACGGGCACGCGCCTCATCCGTTGGCGTGCCGTAGCGCTCAGTTAAGCCGTCATCGCAAAGCTGCCGCAGGTAG
This sequence comes from Ruminococcus sp. UBA1366, assembly GCA_002306005.1. Classification (GTDB taxonomy): domain Bacteria; phylum Bacillota; class Clostridia; order Oscillospirales; family Ruminococcaceae; genus UBA1366. The sequence continues at coordinate 2,585 of DBRO01000104.1, forward strand.
GCGCGGTTATCTGGAATCCCCTCCTGCCGAAAAAACGGCAATTTGGTTTTTCCAAACTCAAAGCTTACCGAACAGCGCGCGGCAATTTTTGCGGTGTTTTCAATGGCATCCGGCGTATTGGGAAACACCGCTCGCATTTCTTCCTCGGATTTCACATAAAATTCATCCGTGGGAAAACGCATGGCTTCGGGGTCGTCCACGGTAGTTTTCGTGGAAATGCACATGAGAATTTGCTGGGCGGCGGCATCCGCGCGGGTGAGATAATGCGCATCATTGGTAGCAACAAGGGGAATCCCCGTTTCCCGCGCAAGCCGAATTTGCAGGGGTAAAAGCCGTTCCTGCTCGGCAAATTTCTGGTTCTGCACCTCAATAAAATAATTCCCCGCGCCGAAGATTTCCTGATACAACAGGGCGGTTTGCTTTGCAGCCTCAAAGCTTTCATCGGCAAGCTTGCGGGCAATTTCCCCCGCCATACACGCAGAAAGGCAAATCAGTCCCTTGTGATATTTTCGCAGCAATTCCACATCCACACGCGGTCGGCTGTAAAAGCCTTCAGTATAGCCGGCAGAAACCAGCTTGCACAAATTGTGGTAACCCTCATTGTTTTCGCAAAGCAGAATCAGGTGGTAGCTGCTTTGGTCAAACCGGCTGTCGCGGTCAAAACGCGTGCGCCTTGCTACATAAACCTCACAGCCGATAATGGGCTTGATCCCGGCTTTCTGACATTCCAGCCAGAACTGCACGGCGGCAAAGAGATTACCGTGATCCGTGACGGCAACAGCAGTTTGCCCGAATGCCTTCACCTGCTGAACCAGTCCGGAAAGCCGGCAGGCACCATCCAGTAAGGAATATTCACTGTGTAAATGCAAATGCACAAATGCCATCGCCGTGCCTCCTTTCGGGAATTTGACGCGGGTTTACAGCCCCAAGTACGCCGTGTCCGGCGTGAGGGTATTTTCGCCCAACTTCAGGGAAAATGTCAACAGCATATCGGGCGTAATTTCCACGTTTTCGCCCTCCTTGCCTGCCGCGCAGTCGCCCTCCAGCACACCGCGGATGGTTTCCTCGCCGGCGTCTGTCACAAGCAGCCAGAAACCGTCCTCATC
>DBRO01000096.1:0-722 GCA_002306005.1 Ruminococcus sp. UBA1366
CGCGGCATGACATCGCGAACCAAAGCCGGCATTCTCATCAGCGTCACGCTGGTGATGGGCTTTGGCTTTCTCATGATGGACGGACTGATCGTACCGCGGGCGATTTTGGCCACGGTGTGGGCAGTGCATATCGTGTATTTCCTGTTCGGCGTAAAAACCATTCGTCAGGGAAGTAAATAACGGCAAAGCATATCCGTCAGTTCCCGAATTATGTTTTCAGCATCGTACGGACATTCATAAAAAACCAGTTCATGAACCGCCGCCTCGATACTGCTTTGTATTAAAAAAGCGGCGGTTTTCTTGTCGGAAACCCGCAGAATCGGCGCATACTGTTCTAGAATGGCAAGAATCCGCTCCTGTACGAACTGATGGTTTTTTGCCTCCATTTCGTGGAATTCCCCGCTTTGCATGGAAAGCGCGTGCATTTCTTTCTGAAAATCCGTCATANNATCGGCTGATTCGCTTAAAGGACGGCAAAGTTGCCAGCGTGCAGGATAACGCCCACCCCATTTCCGTTGCGGAGGTGGAGTGGTAATGAAGTATCTATTCGTCAAGTTTGCCCGGGATATCCGCAAGCTTTGGCCGCAGTTTGTTTCCGTGATGATGATGGCGATGATTTCCACCACAATTTTTACCGGCATGAGTGCCGTTTGGAACGGCATGAAACAATCTGCGGACAGCTATTACAGCGCGTGCAATCTGGCGGATGTGTGGGTGTATGG
>DBRO01000096.1:804-1998 GCA_002306005.1 Ruminococcus sp. UBA1366
TTGGTGCGAAGCGGTGCGGCGCTGGATTCCGGCACGAAAGGTATATGGCTGGATGAAGATTATGCCGAGGAAAATTCCATACAAGCCGGCGATACGATTTCAGCGGCGATTGGGGATAAAACTTGGGAAATCCCCGTGGAGGGAATCGTGCTGGACGCTGAAAACTTATTCTACATACAGTCCGCGATTGATTCTGTTCCCGACCATGTGCATAACGGTTATGCCTATCTCAGCGAGGCTTATGCGCGGGAATTGTTCGGGGAAATTCCCTATACGCAGCTGCGAATTTCGCTGAATCGGGATATCGACAAGCAGGTTCTCACCGAGGATATGAAAACGATTTTGGGGGAACGTTACTACACCTTGCAGGAGCGTTCAGACAAAATCACCATCTGGCAGATTGAAAACGAACAAGAACAGATTCAAAAAATGGCAATGCTCTTTTCCGCAGTGTTCCTCGTGCTTTCGTTACTGACAATGTATACCACGATGAGCCGATTGGTGGACAATCAAATCATCCAAATCGGTACGCTCAAAGCGTTGGGATTCCAAAACCGGCAAATATACCTGCATTATGCCTTGTACGGCTTTGTGGTTGCGTTCCTTGGGGGAATTCTCGGGCATATTTTAGGACTGACGGTGGTTTCTCCAATTGTGCTGGGCGTAAAACAGGCAACGTTAACCTTGCCGGAGTGGAAACTCACGCTTGCACCGGAGGCAATCGCAATGTGGGTGCTGATTGTTGTCATCTGCACGGCTTCGGCAGTGCTGACGAGCAGAAAAATCATCAAAGTCGTTCCGGCGCAAACCATTCAAGGACAAGTTCCGCAGCAAAAACAGCGTACAGCAGCGTTGAAACGTTCCCGCCTGCCCTACGCATGGCTGTGGACGGTTCGCGGCATTCGTTTGCACAAGGCAAGATATGCGATGGGTGTGATTGCCGCCGCAGGCAGTATTGTGCTGATGACAGCAGGGTTCGGCGTGTGGGATTCCCTGACCAAATCCTATAACGATGTGTATGAAAACCTCTATACCTATGATTACGCCGCAACGATTAAAACAGGCGGGTACGAGGCGCTATCCGAAAAACTATCTTCCTATAAAGTACAGTACGCACAAACCACGGATGCGGATTTCGGCTATGACGGACAAACACAATCGGGAATGATTACCGTGCTTTCTGCCGGAGATTTT
>DBRO01000096.1:2089-2279 GCA_002306005.1 Ruminococcus sp. UBA1366
ATTCGTGGGAAAGCTTTTCGCCGACCGTTGCCTATTTCACCGAGGACGCTTTCCAAACAGCGCAAAGCAGCGGGTTGCTCAGCGGGATCATTTCCCGTGCCGATCAGCGGGAAAACGCCGACGAAATGATAAATAGCGTGCGTTCCGTCATGATGATTCTGATTTTTGCGGCATTTTTACTAAGCGCAGT
>DBRO01000096.1:2386-2551 GCA_002306005.1 Ruminococcus sp. UBA1366
CGTGGCAATCGGTTTGCTGGTGGCACATAAAATTCGCCGCGTGGATATGGTGGAAGCCATGAAATCCGCAGAATAACCAACGGGCAAATCTCCATAGTTAAAAGCTATACAATGTGATAGCAAATAGGTATTTGCATATAGCATACTGAAATGATATAATAAACC
>DBRO01000013.1:0-6300 GCA_002306005.1 Ruminococcus sp. UBA1366
TCCATCGAACTGCGTTTGCTTTTTTTGGTGCGGCAAACGGGACTTGAACCCGTACGTCAAAGACACACGCCCCTCAAACGTGCCTGTCTGCCAATTCCAGCACTGCCGCATGCCGTGCGGTTTGCAACTATGATATTATATCATTTTGTTATGTCATTGTCAAGTTAATAAAATAAAATTTATATTTTAACAAAAATCTGCGCCGGAAGGTTTCCCGACACAGATATTATAATTATACTAATGTAGGAATCGTGCCTCGACGGCTTTCCAGTTGATGATGTGAAACCATCGGCGCAGGTATTCGTCCCGGTGAGATGTGTATTGCAGAAAGTAGGCGTGTTCCCAAACATCCACCGGCAGCAAAGGCGTTAGCTCCTGTAAGTAGGGCGTATCTTGGTTTGCTGTCTGGATAACTCGCAGACTTTCGGTTTCATCCGCCGCAAGATAGGCATAACCGGACCCAAATACACTGGTTCCCGTGAGAATCATTGCTTCTACAAAGCCATCATAAGAACCAAAGGCCTCGGTAAGCTTTGCCAATACCCGCGCGGAAGGCATATAATCTGCACGGGGAGACATACTGAGAAAATATAATTCGTGATTATATACGCCGCCGGCAAAACGACGGATCGGTGTTTGTAAAGCTTCCGGCAGTGCGGCGTTGTTCTTTAGTAATTCTTCCAGTGACCAACTTTGATAAGCGGGTGCAGTTTTCAGAACATTGTTTAGTTTTTCAACATACCCGAAATAAAGGTTATGATAATGCACTTTCAGTGTGCGTGCATCCAGATAAGGATACAGCGCGTTGAACGAATAGGGGAGCAGAATTGGTTCATACGGATAATGCCGCATCGCATGGTTGATGACCGAAACATCCTTGCGGTTTCCACAACTGTTCATACTCATGGTAAATCATCCTCATCTGGCGTTTCACACATGAAATCTTCAGCGGTGCCGCGTAACTGCCGGTAAATATGCATCTGGATTTTGATATTGGATACCATCGCATCCACCGGATCAAAATCCATCGACTGTGTGTAGAAATCTGCAACGCTTTGTCGCGCAGAAAGTTCTTCGGCAATCGCCGCAGCACATTCGGATTGAAGAAAATCGGCAGTGTTCCGGTTCATGCGCAGCCGTTTTTTCTTGGCATGCAGTTTTTCGTCATCGTAAAAGCGCAGCATGTTCACCGGCCGCCGGTCGTTAGCGGAAAGTGTTCCCGTCAACGGATTGGCAGAAAGGAACGCAAGCCCAATTTCCGGGACAAGTAAATGCTCGTAAACCTGTTCGTCAAAAACCTTGCAGCGGCTGATTTGCGTATCATAACCGGCACGGTTCAGCAACTCGGTTACAATTCGTAAAAAAACATCCGTTGCCGCATAAAAGCTGTCTTGTAGAATGATTTTTGTCGGATATCCATCCGTTGTTTGAAATAAAGTTCGGTATCCATTCGGTGTGAGTGCAGAAAGCTGTTCAAAATAACGAATTCCCATTTCGTTTTTATGAGAAAGCTTGGGGAGCTTTAATTTTCTCACAAAACGTTCCGCAAAAGCCCGCAGCTTCATGCGCAGTAAACACCCGTCGGCAATGGAGAGCGTATCGCCGCAGATGGAAGACAACGCTTTGGTGTAATTCACACAGCGCTCGCGCAGTTCCCGGCAGGAATCCAGCGTTCGGATAATTTCCTCGGAAATCTCCACCAGTCCCAAGTTTTCCAGAAACATATCCAGATTGATGACTTTCTGGCGGACGCTGCGGTATTCCGGTTCCAACAGATATGGCTCGGAACCGTTTGCAATCAGCAGGCTCATTTCGGGGAAGTATACGGCTTCCGGACAGTCTGGTGCATAGGGTGAGGTATAAACTGTCATGCCTTTTTCATCACAGAATTCAGTTGCAATCTGCCGGATGACCGAGGATTTCCCCGTACCCGGCGCGCCTTTGATTATGTAGGTGAAAATTCCGCCGGATGCCGCAAGCCGTCGGATTTCAGAACAAAATCCGTCCGGCGTGTAGGAACCGGCAAAATATAGCTTATTTCCAAAGCCCATACCGCCTGACCGCCTTTCACACAAATTGCCGGATTGAATTTGTTCCGGCAATCGGAGCTGTCTGTACGCGAATGCGTTGCGTTTCAATCGAAAGAAAACAGCTCCTTGTTCATAGTATGAAAAACAGCTGAAAATGACACTGTTTTTTAGAAAAACTGCGGAGAAGTTTCCTGCTTGTTTCCGGAAATTTGCTTTTTTTGAACGATGACAGGTTCATAAAAACAGCATTCCCGATTTGTGCTTGCGCTGGGACTGGCGCCGTTTTCCAAGTGACAGAACCCATCGCGCTGATGCTTGCAGCGCTCAGTGCAAGTAACCATATTCATGGAAAAACACCTCTTTGTTATTTAGAATTAAATTTATTGTGAACACTGGGAGAAGATTTATACTTGGAAAGCAATGTGTGTTTTTCTGATAAAAAAGCACAGAATTCTGCCCGAAAGCAAAACTCTGTGCCTGTTTTGATCAAAATGATAAGAATTATAATGCAAGAATCCAGCGGATTGCGTGGGGAACCCATGTCGCCGCAACGTCGTTAATATGGCCATCCCAATTTGCCGTGGTAAAATCGCAAAGCGAAAGTCCATGTCCGCCGTTGTTATAAATGTGCGCTTCAAAAGGGATGTGATTTTTCGAAAGGCTTGCCATATAAAACAACGCATTTTCCACCGGCACACAGCCGTCATCGGAGCAGTGCCAGAGAAAAGTTGGCGGGGTGCTTTCGTTTACTTGGTTTTCCAGCGAAACCAGTTCGCGCAGATTTTCGGACTGTTCTTCACCAATAAGATTGAGAATGGAACCCTCATGTGCGTATTGTCCGCTGGTAATGACGGAATAACAAAGCATGGAACCATTTGGACGAATGTCTTCCGGCTTGCAACCCAGTGGTTTTGTCAGCAACTCGGAATTCCAGAAGCAAGCAAGGCTTGCGGCAAGATGTCCGCCGGCGGAAAAGCCGCAGACAACGATTTTGTCAGGATTAATATCCAGTTCGTCAGCATGGTCGCGCAGGTATTTTACCGCGGCTGCAAGTTCCAGCGCCGCCGTGGGGAAACGCTTTTTTACACAGGAATATTTCAAGACAAAAGCGTGGATGCCCGCACCCAGAAAGCGCAGCGCAACCGGTTCCGCCTCACGGTCAGAGCAGTAATCATAGCCGCCGCCGGGACAAATTAAAATGGCATGCCGATTCTTACGGCCGACTTCTTCCGTGATGGTGTTTGTGTAACAAATCAATTCCGCACCGCAGCCTTCGCTTGGCAGCGAAGATGCAGCATAATCCACATCCAGTTTTATCATTTCGTGTTTCATAACAGAAATCCTTCCTTCTTGCTTGATTTTTTTATTATAGCATTTGCTACTCTGACATTCAAGGCGTTTTTTATAAAAAATTTGTGCTTGAAATTACCGCAATCCCGGAAAATGCTTGACAGCCCAGCGTCCGTGGCATTATAATAGAAGAGAGTTCCAACGCGTACTGGCGTTGATGGAATACGACAAAAGAATTGCAGGAGGTCTTGCATGAATCGTTTTGATATGCTGTTGTGTATTTGCAGCGCGGGTCTGATTTTATCCGCTTGCAGCAATGGCGTAAGCGGGGGCAATTATGAAAATCAATCCAGCTTTGGCGGCCATGGCGACAGCGCTGTGGTATGGGATGATAACACCTACGAATTTCCGGCGTTTCTGCAGGACGATTCTGTGAGAAATCCGTATGGCAGCATTTCTTTTCGCAGCTTTTCTCTGGAAAATGCCATGACGGATGCAGACGGAAAAACCATCGGGGAGTATTCATGCATCGGTTCCTATCAAAACGGTACCTATTATTCGATTTCCGGAAACAACGGGTTTGGGTTGATTTCCGCAGATGGCAGATTGCTGATCCCTGCGGAATATGAAAGCATTCAACAAGTGCGTCCGGATACGTTTCAGCTGGAAACCGGCGGCGTGGAGACATTTGCGGTGGTGGAAGAAACAGTCGTAACGCAGTATACGGCTGCGGACAAGCCATGGTTTTTACAATATGATGACATCCGCCCTGAAACGTTTACGGATACAGAAACCGGTAATCATCGGATGATGCTGACTTTGCCGGATGATTCTTCTGCCGGAGATACAACATGGAAACAGATTACTGAAATTCGTGCCGAAGAAATCGGTGAGAATTTTGTACGGGCATATCGGGTTTCCAACAGTGAGGAGTANNTGACGGTGACAGTCGGAGATGAAACCGAAAGCTGTTATGTGCTTGGCTATACGGATTATCGTGCGATGAATGCCCTCTTGACCGGCTTTACTGCAAGTGCTGTAACCAGCGAACCGGAAGAGAAGGATTCCGAAAACAGCACGGATATGATTGTGATTCAAATTCTGGACAGTGAAAACCCGGATGTGATGAAACGCACTGTAACACTAACTCCGGATGGAAAAGTTGTTTCTGCTGTGCTTAACAGCAGAAACCAAACGGAAACAGAGATCCGTTATGGCGGCAAAGAGGTGTTTCCGGATTTTATCCGATGGATGAATACCACCGTACAAACAGAATATCCCGATCTGACTGCTGTGGAGTCCGAATAAGCTTGGTCAGCACAAAGATTGACATTCCCTGAAATTGTGCTATAATTTATATTGATTAAAATACTTACTGAATCCTGTAAAGGCAGAAATCTGTATAATTCGTTTGCTGCGGACAAGACTATGAAATAGAAATCGCAAAAACGGAGGACGGATTCTATGTCACAACAGGGGAAAACGAACGCAGCAAATGAACCGGATTTACCCGGAACACCGGAAATTCCATTGCAGCCGGCGGATCCGGACATCCGGCAGGAAACGACACCGGAACAACCTCCGCAGCAGGAGGAAATTCTGGATAACGGCATGATTGCCGTGCAAAACGCCAAATATCTCATTCATTGCTTGAATATTATCGGGCAGGTGGAAGGGCATTTTATCTTGCCACCGCAGAACAAGACCACAAAGTATGAGCATATCATTCCCGCACTGGTGGCGATTGAACAGGACTGTACGATTCAAGGACTGCTGATTATTTTAAATACCGTTGGCGGCGATGTGGAAGCCGGACTTGCCATTGCAGAGTTGGTTTCCAGCATGAAAACCCCCACGGTTTCTCTTGTGGTAGGCGGGGGACATTCCATCGGCGTGCCATTGGCATGCTGTGCAAAGCGTTCGTTTATTGTGCCGTCCGCGACTATGACGATTCATCCCGTGCGCATGAACGGGTTGGTGCTGGGTGTGCCGCAAACGCTTTCGTATTTTAATAAAATGCAGGATAGAATCATTAAATTCGTAACCGCAAACTCCGGCATTACCGCAGAGCGCTTTCGCCAGCTTATGCTGTATACGGGCGAATTGGTCATGGATATGGGTACGGTTCTAGATGGCGAAACCGCCGTGACGGAAGGCATTATCGACAGTATGGGCGGACTCAGCGATGCGATTGCCGCGCTGTATGAATTAATTGAAACCAGTGAAAAACCAAGCTGTACGCAAATTGCTGCGGATATCCGGCAAAGCGCTCAGCCAAATTCATAGGGGAACACCAATGCTATATACGATAATAAGTGAACAGGAGATCTTTCCATCCACACAGCCGGACGGCAATAACAAGTTTTGTGAAATTGCGGGCGGGATTTTGGAATACCGCGAGGGCGCGCAAAATAGCGTAGTACGGTTGCATTCCACTAACCCGCGAATGTATTTGAAACCGGAATTCGCGCCAGATTCCACGGTGGATTGGCAAAAAATCGGCGTAAGAAAAGAAGCGCAAAAGTAACCGACAAGAACAAACGGGAGGGAAACAAATGCCTGCTGCAAAGAAAAAGACGACCGGAAAAACCGGTTCAGCGGCAAAAAAGCCAGCACCCAGAAAAAAGAGTGCGGCAACTGTCCGAAAGGACGATACATATCAGGAGGACCGCCGGTTCTGGTCGGTTATCATCTTTATTGTCGGGATCTTTATCGGACTTGTTACCATCATTGAGGGAACGGGTGCGTGGCTTGCCATTCACAATTTTCTGCGCGGCGTTTTTGGGCTGGGTATCGTGCTGTTCTCGCCGTTTTTGATTTATCTTGGTGTCATGCTTTCGCTCAATAAACCGCGCCGCTGGTTTCATGCGAAGCTGTTCCAAGCAAGTTTTTTCCTGTTGCTGCTTTGCGGATTGTTCCTGATTCTTGCTGACAGTACGGTGAAAGGCGCAACAGCACTTGCTGTTATCAAAAACCTGTT
>DBRO01000013.1:6423-27342 GCA_002306005.1 Ruminococcus sp. UBA1366
CACAGGAAGTAAAACCAGAGCCAAAACCGCCGAAAGAACCGCGCAAGAAAGAAAAGCCAAACAAGAATGCGCGGGTGGATATTGCGAAGTATTATGAGGCGGAAACCGTAGTTGAACAGGAAAAGTCAACTGAACCGGAATTTCGTCCGCTGAGCGACAGAAAGCACCCCAGGGAGCTTGATATGGCATTTCCCAATGAGAAGTCCTCGTATTTTGAAAAATTTGAATCGGCTGAAACAGGCACAGCAGTGGCAGAACTGCAGGAGGATCTGCCGCCGTTTGCTGTGGAAGAACCGGCAACCGAACCGATCAATGCGAAAGAAAAAATGCCGGAAACCAAGCCGCGCCGGCAGCGCGAACCCGCCATGAAAAAGACGGTCTATGTAGAAAACGATGGGCAGACTACGCTGTTTGAAAAAACAATCGCAGATAATGTGTACCTCGCACCGCCGGTTACGCTATTAAAATACCCCGCGAACAACGCGGATGTTGCCGCATCGCAGGCAGAAATCCGCCAAAAATCCGAAACGCTTGTGGATACGCTCAAAAGCTTTGGCGTGCAGACAAGAATTGTGGATATTCACCGCGGGCCTTCTGTGACACGGTATGAATTACAGCCTGCCGCGGGTGTGAAAGTAAGCAAAATCACCGGACTAGCCGATGATATTGCGCTCAATCTTGCCGCTGAAGGCGTACGAATTGAAGCGCCGATTCCCGGCAAAGCGGCAGTGGGCATTGAAATTGCCAACAAGCACCGTGACAGCGTTTCTATCCGCGAGCTGATTGACAGCGAGGAGTACCGCGGCGGAAAGGGCAGGCTGACGTTTGCTGTGGGAAAAGACATTGAGGGCAAAATTATCATGGGCGATATTACCAAAATGCCCCACTTGCTCATCGCCGGCACGACCGGTTCCGGAAAATCTGTGTTTACAAACTCTATTATTATGAATATTCTTTATAAAGCATCGCCGAGTGAGGTTAAAATCATTCTGATTGACCCCAAACAGGTGGAATTTCCGATTTATAACGGCATCCCGCACCTGCTGATCCCGGTAGTGACTGAGGCAAGAAAAGCTGCCGGTGCGTTGGGCTGGGCGGTGAATGAAATGATGCGCCGTTACAAAATGTTCTCCGATACGGGCGTGCGGGATATTTACGATTATAATGATTTGGCAAAAACAAAAGAGGAACTGGAATTCATGCCGCAGATGGTGATTGTGGTGGACGAACTTGCCGACTTGATGATGGCAGCACCGAAAGAAGTAGAGGATTCCATTTGCCGGATTGCACAGCTTGCGCGTGCGGCGGGAATGCATTTGATTATTGCAACGCAGTCGCCGCGTGTGGACGTGGTAACCGGACTAATTAAGGCGAATATTCCCAGCCGAGTTGCGCTGAAGGTTTCCAACCAGATAGATTCCCGCGTGATTTTGGACGAGGGCGGCGCGGAAAAGCTTCTTGGGCAGGGTGATATGCTGTATAAGCCCGTGGGACTGGGCAAGCCCATGCGGATTCAAGGCAGCTATGTGCCGACAAAGGAAGTCCGTGCCGTGGTGGAATTTCTGAAAAACCAGGAAAAAGCAAATTATGATGAGGGCGTTTTGGGCGAAATTGAAACCTGTACACCCGTGCCAAAGGGCGAAAAGCAACCCGCCGGCGGGGAGGAGAACAGTCTGAAAAGTGCGGACGAGATGATTGAAGACGCCATCAACGTCATTGTGGAGTCCGGTCAGGCATCAACTTCTTACCTGCAAAGGCGGCTGAAGCTGGGTTATGCCCGCGCCGCGAGAATTATGGACGAACTGGAGAATCTGGGCGTTGTGGGCGAGGCACAGGGCGCAAAGCCGCGAAAAGTCCTGCTCACGCGGGAACAATGGCTGGAGCGTCAAGCGATGAAATAAAGCGAATGGGAGCGTGCATATGGCACGGATTTCACCAAATCAAATGCGGCAGGTTGTGCGCAAAATCAAAGGCGGCAGTCGCCTGCAAAAAGGATTGATTCTCCTATTTGTGGTTGCGGCGCTGGTTTTGTGGGCGCTCAACAAAGCCGGAATTCTGCAATACAAAGACCTTTACACGGCGGCTGGATTACGCGAGAACCCTGCCTCGGATGAGGATTTTTCCATTCAGTTTTTGGATGTAGGGCAGGGGGACAGCACGCTGGTAATTTGCGGCGAACACGCCATGCTGATTGATGCCGGAGAGGTGGACAAGGCACAAAGCGTGGTTAATTACATAAAAAATCAAAATGTGGAAAAACTGGACTATGTTATTGACACGCACCAGCATTCCGACCACATTGGCGGAATGCAAAGTGTTTTGGAAAACTTTGAAGTGGATAAAATAATTATGCCAAAAATGCCGGACGAACTTGTTCCCACAACCTATGTGTATGAAAATCTTCTGACGGAAATAAAGTCGCAGCGCAAAAAAATTACTGCGGCAACGGATACCCACTTTTCGCTGGGGGATGCGACCGTGGAAACCTTTACGGCAAAGGGCGATTATGATGATTTGAATAACTATTCTGTATTTGTGAAAATCACGTTTGGTGGCACGAGCTTTTTAATTACCGGCGACGGCGAAAAAGCGGAGGAAAAAGAACTGCTGGCGCAGGAGTTTGATTTGTCGGCAACAGTGCTGAAAGTCGGTCACCACGGGAGCAATACCTCCACATCGGATACGTTTCTGGCGGCTGTGAATCCGCAGTACGCGGTCATTTCTGTCGGGGAGGGAAATTCCTACGGGCATCCGGCGGACGCGGTGGTACAGCGGCTTAAGGACTTTGGCACGGAGGTGTACCGCACGGATTTACAGGGCGCAGTCGTGATGGAATCCGATGGCGAAACTGTGCAGATTAAAACAGAAAAGAGCGAAAGTTCATGACGGAGATAAATAAAGAATTACTTGTGATAGACCGGTTTGAAAATGATTTTGCGGTGTGCTTTCCCGTTCAAATGCAAGTGGGTGCCGCACCTTGTAATCTACCCAAAGCAGAAATTGAAAACGACGCAAAAGCCGGCGATGTGCTGGTGTACAAAAACGGATTTTGGCGGGTGGATGCCGAACAAACAAAAGCCCGCCGGAAAAAAATTCTGGCAATGCAAAACAACCTCTGGGATTAACCGGACCAAAATAAATTATGTGGTGAAAGGCAGCGTTGACATGGAAAAAGCATTATTCAACGTCATCAAACAGAAATTCCCGAAGATGTCGAAAGGACATAAGCTAATTGCAAATTACATATTGGAGCATTATGACAAGGCGGCGTATATGACGGCGCTCAAGCTGGGTGTAACGGTCGGTGTCAGCGAATCCACCGTGGTGCGGTTTGCGTTTGAACTGGGCTTTGACGGCTATCCGCAGCTGCAAAAAACCTTACAGGATTTCATGAAAAACAAGCTCACCAGTATTCAGCGGATTGAAGTTACATCGGAACTGATCGGCGATGCGGAAATTCTTGATAAGGTTCTCAACCACGATATTGAAAAAATTCGCCGCACGCTGGAAGAAACCTCGCGGGAGAATTTTGAGCTGGCAGTGGAGAAGATTGTGGGCGCAAAAACGGTTTACATCGCGGGCGCAAGAAGTTCCGCAGCGCTGGCGGCATTTTTAAGCTACTATTTTAATTTGGTTTTCCCAAATGTCCGGCTGGTGAGCAATTCCTCCGCAAATGATATTTTTGAGCAGATGATACGAATCGGCGAGCAGGACGTGATTATCGGCATTTCGTTCCCACGGTATTCCAAGCAAACGGTGAACGCATTGAAATACGCAAAGGACAACGGCGCTTCCGTGGTCGCACTGACGGACAGCAACGCCTCGCCCCTTGCGGAAATTGCTGACTGCACCTTGCTTGCCCGCAGTGATATGGCATCCTTTGTGGATTCGCTGGTTGCACCGCTTAGCTTAATCAATGCGCTGATTGTTGCGGTTTCCAACAAAAAGCGTGTGGAAATTTCAGAGAATTTCAACAAGCTGGAGGGCATTTGGGAGCAGTATCATATTTATGCCGGCAACGAGGATAATATTTGAGTATGGCGGAATTTGACGCAGTGATTGTCGGCGGAGGCGCGGCAGGGCTGTTTGCTGCGGCGATGATTGGCAGAAACGGCGGCAGCACTTTGATTGTGGAGCGCAACCGTCAAACAGGAAAAAAACTGCTGATTACCGGCAAGGGCAGGTGCAATGTGACAAACCACTGCCAGCCGGACGAGGTGCTGAAAAATATCCCGACGAACCCGAAATTTTTATACAGTGCGGTGATGGGCTTTCCGCCCGCCGCGGTGATGGATTATTTTGAACAGCTGGGCGTTGCATTGAAAACCGAGCGCGGGAATCGGGTGTTTCCCGTCAGCGACAAAGCACAGGACATTGCCGCCGCACTGGAACATGATGCAAAAGCGCACGGCACAAGAATTGTCCGCGGCAGGGCGGCGGAAATTTTGATGGAAAACGGCAAGGCAATCGGCGTGAAAACGGCGGAGGATTCGTATTTTGCAAAGAACGTCCTGATTGCCACAGGCGGGATTTCCTACCCGATAACCGGTTCCACAGGGGATGGCTACACGCTTGCCAAACAGGCAGGGCACAGCATTATAAAGCCAGCGCCCTCCCTTGTTCCGTTGGTGCTTTCCGGCAGCGAGGCAGCGCGCATGATGGGGCTTTCCCTGCGAAACGTAACACTTTCTGCCTATGAGGAAAACCGTACAAAGCCGGTGTTTTCCGAACAGGGAGAACTGCTCTTTACGCATTACGGCGTATCCGGCCCGCTGGTGCTTTCAGCAAGTGCACATCTGCGTCCGGACGAGGGCAGGCATTATGCGCTTTCGATTGATTTAAAGCCGGCGCTGACGGAAAAGCAGTTGGATTTGCGCGTTCAACGGGACTTTGCGGATTTTGCGAACCGCGATTTTTGCAATGCGCTGGAAAAACTCCTGCCGGCAAAGCTGATACCGGTTGCGGTGGAACGCAGTAAAATTGGTGCGGAAACCAAAGTGCATTCCATCACAAAAGAACAGCGGCAGGCATTTGTCCGCCTGCTCAAAGATTTCCGGTTTGCGGTGAAAGGGTTTCGTCCGGCGGAAGAGGCAGTGATCACACGCGGCGGGGTCTGCGTGAAAGAAATCAACCCGAAAACGCTGGAATCCAAACTGGTTTCGCATTTGTTTTTTGCCGGAGAAGTACTGGATTGCGATGCATATACCGGCGGGTTTAATCTGCAAATTGCGTTTTCAACGGCTTATGCGGCGGCAACGGCAATTTGCCAAAAACAGACCGAAAGGAATTAGAATGTATGGGAATCAATATTGCGATTGACGGGCCTTCCGGCGCGGGAAAATCCACAATAGCGAAAATGCTTGCCGCAAAAATGCGGTATGTGTATGTGGATACCGGCGCGCTCTACCGTGCGGTCGCTTATTTTATGGTGAAAAACAGCACGGATCTTCACAGCGAGGAGGCGGTTTCCGCGGCACTTTCCGGCGCAAGTGTGGCGCTTGCTTATCAGGACGGTGCACAGCGTGTGATTTTAAACGGCGAGGACGTATCGGATTCCATCCGCACACCGGAAATTTCCATGGCGGCATCTGCGGTTTCGGCTATGCCTGCCGTGCGGGAATTCCTGTTTGCATTACAACAAAAAATTGCGAAGGAAAACAACATTATTATGGACGGCCGCGACATTGGCACGGTGGTGCTTCCCCATGCCGATGTGAAGATTTTTCTCACTGCTGATGCGGAGGAACGCGCACGCAGGCGCTTTTTGGAACTATCCGAAAAAGGGGACAGTTCCACCTATGAGGAGGTTCTTGCGGACATTAACCAGCGGGATTATAACGATACCCACCGCAAAACCGCGCCGCTCAAAAAAGCGGACGATGCCGTGGAAGTCAACTCCACTGGACTGACCGCAGAGCAGTCTTCGCAAAAGCTGTTTGAGATTATTCAGGAAAAGTTGAATTTGAAAAAGCCGGAAAAATCCAAGCCGGAGGCAAAGCACACGCATTCATTTGATTTTAAGCCCGTACGGCGCGGGGTAAAGCTTAACCCTGTAAAGATGTTTTTTTACCGGATTTTACGGTCGATTGTTACACTGGTGTATAAAATTACCTATGATTTGCACTTTGAGGGCAAGGAAAATATCCCGAAGGA
Organism: Ruminococcus sp. UBA1366; assembly: GCA_002306005.1. Classification (GTDB taxonomy): domain Bacteria; phylum Bacillota; class Clostridia; order Oscillospirales; family Ruminococcaceae; genus UBA1366. The sequence continues at coordinate 12,577 of DBRO01000013.1, forward strand.
TGGCTGTAATATTTTTGCAAGCAACCACCGCAGTTATGCCGATCCCGTGCTGATTGCCCTGCCCACACGCGTGCCGTTTTCTTTTATGGCAAAGGAAGAGCTGTTCCAGTCGAATATCTTCTTTACGGCGCTGATTAAAGCGTTTGGTGCGTTTCCTGTAACACGCGGGAAAGGCGATACCGCCGCAATTGATATGTCTTTGGAACGTTTGCAAAAAGGCTATAATCTGGTGATTTTTCCTGAGGGTACGCGCTCCAAGGATGGCACAGTCGGCAAGGGAAAAACCGGTGTCGCGCTGATTGCCGCCGCCGCTCAGGTGCCGGTAATCCCCGTGGGAATTTCGTTTAAAGAGTCGTTGAAATTCCGCCGAAAGATCGTTGTTAAATTCGGCAAGCCGATTAAGCCGGAGGAACTGAGCATTACTTCTGCCGAACCTCGTGAATTGAAAAAATTGAAAACAGTAATCATGCAGGCGATTACGGAATTGGTTGAAACAGATGTTAACAAATTGTAAAATTTGCACAGCAAAGACAGCAGGCTTTTGTTTTGGTGTAGACAGGGCAGTCAAAATAGTGTATAATAACTTAGATAAGCGAAATCAAGTGGTGACACTAGGGCCGATTATCCATAATAAAAACGTCGTGGCGGAACTTGCTTTGCGCGGTGCGGTTACGGTGGATTCATTATCGGAAATTGCGGCGGGACAAACTGTGGTGATTCGTTCCCACGGGGTGGCAAAAAACGTTTATGAACAGTTAGAACAAATCGGTGCAGAAATTATTGATGCAACCTGCCCGTTTGTTGTGCGGATTCACAACATTGTGTCAGAAAAATCCGCACAAGGTTTTTCTGTATTGATTGCAGGCGACCGCAAACACCCTGAAATTGAGGGAATTGTGGGGTATTGCAAGAACGGCGCCCATGTGTTTGCTGATGCAAACCAACTGCGCGAACAGATCACGGCGGAGCATTTTCAGCCTGAAAAAGCTGTTATGCTGGCACAGACTACTTTTAGTACGGATGTTTGGGCGGAATGCAAACGCACAGCGCAGGAACTGCTGCCGGGCCTGACAGTGTTTGAAACCATCTGCAATGCGACTTCTGAACGGCAGAATGAGGCAAGAACACTGGCACAGCAGTCAGATGTAATGATTATAGCCGGCGACAGGAGCAGTTCCAACACCAAGAAGCTGAAGATGGTATGCGAACCCTACACGAAGTGTATTTTGATAGAAAACGCCAAAGAGCTGTATCAGTATGATTTCAGCGGAGCGAATAGAATCGGGATTTCTGCCGGTGCATCAACGCCGGCTTATATAATCAAGGAGGTACAACAAACCATGACCGAAATCACAGGCACAGTAGACGAGGATTTCAACTTTGAAGAAGCGCTCGAGCAGACCTTCAAAAAAATATATACGGGGAAGAGAGTTACCGGATACATAACTTCGGTAAACAACAGTGAAGCGATTGTCGACATCGGCACCAAACACACCGGATATATTCCTGCGTCGGAACTGAGCGACGACAGCAGTGTAAAGCCCAACGATGTCGTAAAAGTCGGCGACGAAATCAGTTTAATCGTGATGAAAATTGATGACCAAAATGGAATGGTGACGCTTTCCAAGAGAAAAGCAGATGCTATGGTCGGATTTGAGAAGATTCGCAAGGCAAAGGAAGAGGACACCATTGTTACCGGAACGATTACGAATGTGGTGAAAGGCGGCGTGCTGGCATCCGTCAGCGGCGTAAAAGTTTTTATTCCTGCCTCACAGGCAACTGCCCGCCGAGATGACAAGCTGGAAGATCTGCTGAAAAAGACGGTGGATTTCAAAATCATCGAAATCAACGAGGGCAGACAGCGCGCAGTTGGTTCCATTCGTGCTGTACTGAAAGAGCAGCGTGATGCCGCAAAGGCGAAGTTCTTTGAAACCGCAGAAGTCGGCATGACTGTGACGGGAGAAGTAAAATCCGTGACAGATTATGGCGCATTTGTGGATTTGGGCGGCGTGGATGGACTGGTGCGCAAGAGCGATTTGTCTTGGTATCGCATCAAACACCCGTCGGATGTAGTGAACGTCGGCGATAAGATTGAAGTTACGGTTAAGGATATTGACCGTGAGACAGAAAAAATTTCGCTTTCTTACAAGAAACCCGATGAAAATCCGTGGGAAGTTTTTGTAAAGAATTATGAGGTCGGACAAGTTGTATCGGCTACAGTTGTTTCGATTACTTCGTTTGGCGCTTTTGCCCAGATTATGAAAGGCATCGATGGACTGATTCACATTTCTCAGATCGCGAACAAGCGCGTGGAAAGCGTGGGCGAACTGTTGAAAGTCGGACAGCAGGTTGATGTAAAAATTACGGAAATTGATACCGAAAGAAAGCGCATTAGTCTGTCCATTCGGGCATTGCTCCCCGAGGACGAGGATGCAGAAGAGGCAGCAGAAGATACAGCGGAAATCGCTGAGGAAGCTTCCGCAGAATAAGTATGCTTTCATCAGGATACCGTTGCCATGCGGTATCCTGTTTTTTTGGAATGTAACCTGTGGTATCAAAGCGGAAAAAAGGGTTACAATTCGGCTAAACACTTAACATGGCAAGGAAAATATGTTATAATAACATAGAATCGTGCTGGATTTCCGGTGCGTGAACGTGCAGTCATACAGATCGTTGCAACAAGATTGGGTTCAAGGAGGGTCGCTCCCCTTGCGGGGAGCGTGGTCATAAGTATGAATAACAGCAAAACACCGCGGCGCAGCGGAGAAACTCCGGGCAGAAAAACCTCATCTGGCAGAAATGCTTCCACCGGAAAGAAATCCGTCGGAAGAACAACTTCTTCCGGACGAAGTGTTTCTTCCAGGAATTCTTCTTCCGGTCAAAAGCGCCCTGTACAGGGAAGTGCTTATCCAAAGCGACCACTTGAGGCAAATCCGCATATGTCACGGCAGTATTCCGAAAAATCTACAAGAAGCAGAGCTGTTGCGGCGGAACATGCCACAACGGTGAATAATCGTGTGCGCGCAGGGCAAAACAGCAGAAAACCAATGCGAAAAAAGAAAAAAAAGAATCCCGTTTTACGGGCTTTGCAAATTTCCGGAACAGTTCTGATGTCTTTGTTTTTAATCATCGTCATTACCGGTTCCGTGTTTGCAACCGCATTGACGGTCTATATTCTGCGCTTTGCGGATTCCACCACCAGCGTGACGTTGGATGGCATTGAAACGACGTATGCTTCTACGTTTTACGCACAAAATCCGGACTATGATGCAAAAGATCCCGACAGTCAGGAATGGGTGCAGTACTATACGCTCACGCAGAGCGGTGAACGCCGCAGCTGGGTCGCATTGGAGGATGTTCCGCAGTATTTGCAAGATGCAGTCGTGTATTCCGAGGACGAACGATTTGAAAGCCACGATGGTGTTGACTTCAAGCGTACGTTTGCAGCGTTTGCAAACTTGATTTTCCATTTCTGGTCGGACGAACAAGGCGGTTCCACCATTACACAGCAGCTGATTAAAAACCTGACCGGCGATGACGCTCAAGATGGCGTGGACGGAATGTCGCGTAAAATGCGGGAAATTTTCCGCTCCATTGAAATGGAGAAGACTTATAATAAAGATGAAATTCTGGAGGCTTACCTGAATATCATTTATTTAGGGCAGGGCGAAGGATTGAATTTTAACGGCGTACAGGCTGCGGCGAATTTCTATTTTGGCAAGGACGTGCAGGATCTGGATCTGGCGGAAAGCGCTTGCATTGCGGCAATTATTAAGTCACCAACCTACTGCAACCCGTATATCAATCCGGAAAACAATCACGACCGGATGGAGTATATTCTTGACCAGATGCTTTCAAACGGTTGTATTTCTGACGAGGAGTACGAACAGGCGCTGAATGAAGAACTGGATATTGTTGGCGATGTAGATTACATCACCAATACAGAAGAAATGAATATCATCAAGAATCAGGGTATCACTTCCTACTATATGGATGCCGCTATTAATCAGGCAATTTCGATTTTAATGGATGAATACGGTATTGATTACACCGCGGCGGAAGAAAAGCTGTACAGCGGCGGGTATTCGATTTATACCAATGTGGATCTGGATATGCAGCAAAAACTGGAGGACGCATATGAGGACGACTCTAACTTCCAGCGCTATGCGTTTGATGATGATGAATTGCAATCGGGATTTTTTGTGATGGATTATACCGGCAACGTAAAGGCGGTTGTCGGCGCACGCGGTGAAAAAACCACCTCCCGCGCATGGAATTACGCCACACAGGGACTGTTTTCACCGGGTTCGACTATAAAACCGATTGCTTCCTACGGACCAGCGATAGATAGTGATAAAATTACTTGGTCTACAATTTTTAAGGATGAACCGATTACCATCAAGATTGATGGCGAAAAGCAAAAATGGCCGGTGAACTATTCCGAGGACAGCAGTACAACAAACTGGTCGTATGCAAAACGCACAACAAGCTATATGCTGAAAAATTCTATTAACACCTGCGCGGCGCAGATTGTAAAAATGCTGACACCGGCGTACAGCTTTAACTTTTTACAGAACACGTTGAAAATTACAACGTTGGATGTTGAAAAAGATGTAAACTATGCACCGATGACGGTCGGTGCTCTCGCAAACGGCATTCATCTATCGGAATTGGTTGCTGCGTATCAGATTTTTGGCAACGGTGGAAAGTACTATGATTTCTCCTATATTTCGCAGATCGTTGATAAGGAAGACAATATTGTGTTTGAACAGTCTACCACCTATACGCAGGCAATTGGGGAAGACAGCGCTTATGTAATGAACCGTTTGATGAACGAAGTTGTAGATAATAACGGTACGGGTACTGCGGCGAAGTTAAATAAAACAGATGTGGTGGGCAAAACCGGTACCTCAGAGAATTGGACAAATTTAACCTTTGTCGGATTGACACCGGATTATGTTTCCGGCGTGTTCTTAGGTTATGAAATTCCGGAGAAGATTCCGACATCCCAGTACCAAAATATAGCGAAAATCTGGAAGAATGTCTTTGGCGACATTGCAGAAAACGAAACCACCAAAGAGTTTACCCAGCCGGACAGCGTTGTAAAGAAAAAATATAATACCTCTACTGGATTGGTCGTGGATGATAATGCATCCGGTGAATGGGGTTATTACAAAACTTCTAATATTCCCACAAAGAAAGAAGATTAATGCTGCATAAAACAGGGCTTTCGTTTTCATGCGGAGTCCTGTTTTACAGTTGGAAAGGGGTACAAATGAAACTAATTTCATGGAATGTCAATGGACTGCGCGCGTGCTTGAATAAAGGGTTTGCGGATGCTTTTCAGGCATTGGATGCAGACATTTTCTGTATTCAGGAAACCAAACTCCAGCCGGAACAGGTAACGGTTTCGTTTGAAGGTTATCAGCAGTATTTTAACAGCGCGATAAAAAAAGGATATTCCGGCACAGCGGTGTTTACAAAGCAGGAACCCAAGCGCGTAACGTTTAACTATGACGGACATACGGACGAGGGCAGAACCATTATTGCGGAATATGAAAGCTTTTTTTTGGTGAATATTTATGTACCAAACGCTCAGCGAGAACTGGCAAGGCTGGATTACCGAATGCGCTGGGAGGACGATTTCCGAGCCATGGTGGGGGAGTTGGACGCAAAAAAGCCGGTCATTATCTGCGGAGATATGAATGTCGCCCACAACGAAATTGATTTGAAAAACCCGAAATCCAATATCGGCAATGCTGGATTTTCTTATGAGGAACGCGGGAAGTTCACAGAGTTGCTTGCGGATGGGTTTACGGATACCTATCGGTATTTATATCCGGAGCAAAAAGATGCTTATACGTGGTGGAGTTATATGTTTCACGCCAGAGAAAAAAATGTCGGATGGCGGATTGATTATTTTTTAGTTTCCAACCGCCTGCAAAAAAGGATTTCGGATGCCAAAATTCATCCGGAAATCACGGGTAGTGATCATTGCCCGGTTGAGTTAGAGATAGATATGATCGGATAATGCGGAGAATGCACTCTTCGTGTTTTCCGCCAAGATGATAACGATTACATTTGGAGGTAAGTATGAACCGCAGTCTTATAATCAATCAGTTGGTGCAGTATGCTGTTTCCTGCGGGTTTATAAAATCGGAGGATAGGAATTGGGCGGTCAATCGATTGTTGGAAATCACCGGGCAGGAAAGCTTTGAGCTGTGCGAATTGCCGCAGGAGCTTCCGCCGATACAGGAAATTTTGGATGCATTTTGCGATGATGCAGCACAACACGGTTTGTTGGAACACAACACCGTTACGTTTCGAGATTTATATGATACAAAATTACTGGGTGCGCTGTTGCCGCCGCCTTCCGTGGTGAACCAAAAATTCCGGCGGCTGTACCGGAAAAGTCCCAAATTGGCAACGGATGAATTCTATCGCTTTTGCAAAAACAGCAATTATATCCGCACGGAAAGAATCAAAAAAGATATTCGCTGGAAAGTTCAAACCGATTACGGTGCATTAGATATTACCATCAATCTTTCTAAGCCGGAGAAAGACCCCAAAGCCATTGCCGCGGCAAGGACGGCACAGCCGGCAGGTTATCCAAAATGTTTGCTTTGTCCGGAAAATGAAGGCTATGCAGGACGTGCGGATGCACCGGCAAGGCAGAATCTTCGCGTAATTCCCCTTTCAATTGCAGGGGAGGCATGGGGATTTCAGTACTCGCCCTACGTGTATTACAACGAGCATTGTATTGTTTTCAACCGCAGGCACATCCCTATGACGATACAGCCCGCCGTGTTTGAAAAGCTTTTTGATTTTGTTGGGCAGTTTCCGCATTATTTTATTGGTTCGAATGCGGATTTACCGATTGTGGGAGGTTCTATTTTAAGCCACGAGCATTTTCAAGGCGGAAATTACGAATTTGCAATGGCAAAAGCGCCCGTGGAAACCGCCGTGAAATTCAAAAACTATCCGGATGTTTCAGCAGGAATTGTAAAATGGCCGATGTCCGTGCTTCGTCTGTGCGGGGAAAACCGCGTCTCATTATGTGCACTGGCGGCGGAAATCCTAGCCGCGTGGCGGGATTACACGGACGAATCCTGTGAGATTTTCGCACGAACGCAGGATACACCGCATAATACAATCACGCCAATTGCGCGTATGCGGGAAAATAAATTTGAAATGGATTTGGTACTGCGGAACAACCGCACCACACAAGAGCATCCGCTGGGGATTTTTCATCCCCACGCAGAACTGCACCATATCAAGAAGGAAAATATCGGCTTGATTGAAGTGATGGGACTGGCGGTGCTGCCCGCAAGACTAAAAGCCGAAATGCAAGCACTGGGAGAGGCGTTGGTGCAGAAAAGGGAGATTTCAGCGGACAAAACGCTTGCAAAACATGCGGAATGGGCAAAGGAAATTCTAGGACGGTATCCGGAAATCACAAAGGAAAACGTTTTGGAAATCCTTCGGACGGAAATCGGAAAAGTTTTTTTACGCGTGCTGGAAGACTGTGGCGTTTATAAGCGCACACCGGCAGGGAAGGAGGGGTTTCTGCGGTTTGTGAAAACCGTTTAGATATTACGTGGAATTTGTTATTATGGTAAACCAGCTAGGAAAACGCGGTAAAATCGTACAAACCTGCCGTGCATAGACAATCCTTCCCTTCACATAGAATAGAACAATGTTGTTCTTGCTTTATGGGAGGGAAAGTAAATGTTCGGACAAATTTTTGAGATTCTGTATAGTCATTTGTTTTGTTTTGCTCTGCATTTTGAGATGGGGAATGCGTTTCCCAAGCCGCTTTCGGCAAAGGAGGAACGCAAATGCTTTGAGCAAATGCAGCAGGGAGACGAACAGGCACGTGCAACACTGATTGAACACAATCTGCGGTTGGTTGCGCATATTATTAAGAAATATTATTCCAATACCAAGGATCAGGAGGATTTAATTTCGATTGGCACAATCGGACTGATTAAGGCGGTTTCAACCTTCGATTGTACTAAAGGCACACGCTTTGCGACCTACGGAAGTAAATGCGTGGAAAACGAAATTTTGATGCATTTTCGTTCCTTAAAAAAAATCAGTGAGGAAACGCATTTCGATAACCCCATTGATACGGACAAAGACGGTAATCAACTCACATTGAATGATATTATTTCGGATGACGAAAACATTGCGGACAGAATTGAACTGACGATCCGATCAGAACAGCTGTATTGTTATATTTTGGAGTCCTTGGGGGAGCGAGAACGCATCATTATAAAAATGCGATATGGCTTATGTGGCTGTCATCCGCACACACAAAAGGAAGTCGCTGAAAAACTGTTGATTTCCCGTTCGTATGTGTCCCGATTGGAGAAAAAGGCACTGAATACCTTGAGGAAATGTTTTGATGGCAAAGAATAAGATTCTGTTGCAATGAGCCCGTATTGAATGACTCAGTACGGGCCATTGTTCATTTTACCGTTATTATTTTAACGGTATTTAAAAATAGTTTATGAAAACCCTTTGAGATTCTCATAAATCTGTGTTGACAAAACGTGAAATTCATAGTAAGATAAAATAAGTTTCGACAAATTTTGCTGAAGGCAACACCGCATATCCATAAGAATTCTTTGTCTTTTTGCGGTTTTGCATTCATATGTAGTAAGAGGGGTACTTATGGGATTTGAACAAATTTTCGCAGTTGTTGTATTCTTAGCAGTTTTGGGTCTAATTATCTCTGAAAAGGTCAACCGCACGGTAGCGGCGATTTCTGGCGCACTGGTTTTATTAATTTTCCGTATTATTAATGGCGGCGATGCAATTGAGCATATTGATTTCAATACGCTGGGTGTATTGATGGGTATGATGGTTTTTGTTGGCATCGTGAAAAAAACGGGCGTATTTGAGTATCTTGCCATCTTTTCTGCAAAAAAAGTAAAGGGCGATCCATGGAAAATTATGCTGGCACTTTGCGGCATTACTTTTTTTGCCTCGGCATTTTTGGATAATGTCACCACTGTGCTGCTCATAGTCCCAATGACGTTTGTAATTACCAATTTGTTGGGTTTGAATCCTATTCCATTTATGATTTCGGAGATTATGTCATCCAATATCGGTGGTACTTCTACGCTCATCGGCGACCCGCCAAACATTATGATTGGCAGTGAAGCGGATTTAGACTTCATGGATTTTATAAAAAATCTTTCGCCGATTACGATTGTGATTTTTGCTGTAACAATGCTGCTGTTAAAGCTCATTTATGGAAAAACACTTGTCATTCCGGAAGAGAAAAAAGCGTTGATTTTCGAGTTGAATGAGCGAGATTCTATTAAGGACAGTAAATTGCTTATCAAATCCATTATCGTTATGGCATTGATTATTCTAGGATTTTTCCTGCACTCGATTTTGAATTACCCTTCGGCGCTGATTGCAATCTGCGGGGCTGCGCTCCTGATTATCCTCAGCCACGAGAATATTGAAGAGGCACTCCACACGATTGAGTGGCCGACGATTTTCTTTTTTGGCGGACTGTTTGTACTGGTCGGTGCTTTGGTGGAAGTCGGCATTATTAATAAGCTTGCGACCTTGGTAATGGATATTACCGGAACAAATGTCCTGCTTGCGGGTATTATTATCATCTGGTTCTCCGCAATTATCTCCTCGTTCCTTGATAACATTCCGTTTGTGGCAACGCTGATTCCGCTTATTCAAGCAATGGGGGAGTCGGGCATGAATATTTCTCCGCTTTGGTGGGCGGTTTCGCTGGGCGCTTGCCTTGGCGGAAACGGAACACTGATCGGCGCTTCCGCGAATGTAGTGGTCGCAGGTCTTTCAGAAAAGCATGGATACAAACTTACGTTTGGTAATTATTTTAAAGTTGGATTCCCACTCATGCTGGTGTCCATTGCAATCTCCACTGTGTATCTTGTGGTATTTTACCTGATATAACGAAATGCTTTTTCAAAATGCATGAATATAAGATTGTAAATCATCGTAGAAGCTTGAATCTTTGCTTTTACGATGATTTTTTGCGCTTTTTTACCTGAGCTGGATATTGCATCTGTTTATGTGATTATGTAAGTCGGAATAGAAAATACCGATAAATTACGAAATTTTCGCAAGTGTAACAAAATAATCCTTCAAAATAGACATATATTTATTAGAATCCCATGAAACAATGCGTTTTTTGTGGATTAAATAGAGTAATATTCTGAATTATACCATATTGAATGAAATTATATTAACATTATATATTTGTTTTCATATTAAAATATACCGGATCGTTTTACGCACGAAAATTTCTTAATTAACTAAAATTCAATTCTGTTAAGCTAAAATTAGCGGCTGAATAAATAAAAACAATAATACAATCGTTCATAAATTGTGTAAAACGCACAACTAATATCAACAAAAATCATGATACTGCCAATTGACCTAGAAGTACAATCATATTATAATAAAATAAGAGTATTGGCGTGATACGAAAATACGATACTCAACGATCATAAGAAAGCGGAGGTAAGTATGAAACTAAAGAAACTACTGGCAGCTGCGGTTTCTGGTGCATTGATGCTAACGACTTTGTCGTTTCCGGCAATCAATGCGGAAGATGCCACCTATGCCAAAACATCAGTTTCCGAGCTAAAGTATGACTTTACGCTCACCGGCGTTACGACAGAAACCAGCCTGACGTTCGAAATAACAACAGCAGATAGCTGGAACAACGTAAAACAAACAGTCCCGATTACAGGCGACGGAGATTATTCCGTAACATTTTCACTCAGCAGCGCTTCCGGCATTCGGAACATGGGCTATTTTGACACGGTGGACGGCAGCGGCATTGTGGCGTCTCTTACCAAACTAACGGTCAACAGCGACTATGAGATTTCTTATGCAAAAACATTAGAAGTCGGTTCCAGTTCCAAGAACGGATTGGACAACATTTGGGGCACGCTTACCTCAGGACAAAAAATTGCAGAAGGTACATACGGATATTTCCAGTTTGATGCAACGAAAAACAAGGAAAAATTCGTGCTTTACACCACGGAAATTCCGCAGGATACCGGAGATGAAGAAACAAATCTTCCGGATGAATCCATGTATGCCAATATGGTGGCAACCAATTTGTTGACTACAAGCGGCGATACGTTGATTTCCAACACCTCGGCGCACGATGGCGAAGATGGTTACAACGGTTATATTCAATCCAATCAGGATAAGAATATTCCCACCGGTAATTATCTGAAAGTCGTTTACAAAGTCGAGGGAACAGTGGAGTCCGATGCGGAACTGTTTGCGATTCAAACATACGATAAAAACTGGGGCGGCTGGGCTGGCTTATATATCACAACCGGCAACTCCTACTATCATGAATCCGACGGTACTTATACCGCCTATTTGGATTTAGATGAAGTAAAAGCAACGTTGACAACCAACGTGGATCTTAAAGGCATTAACATTTCCTTCATGAACAAAGAACCGCAGGTTACACTGGTGAGCTATTCTTCTTTGTTCTCTAACAAGGTCATTGCAACCATCACTGAGGACGACCTGAAAGAAGCAGGACTGAGCGTTTCCGATTGGTCAGGCGCTTCTAAATTGACAGTGTACGTTCACATTACTGATGGAGATACCACATCCGTAATTAACGCAATGGTAAAATACGGTCCTGATGATGAATCGGGCAACCCGATTGGCAAAGCGTCCAGCAAGTACTTGGTAGGTAAGGATAATACGCTGGGCAAATCCGGTAACTACATTCAAAATAAAATTGTAGGCAACGCAGGAACAGGCAACTACGCTTTCCCGCAGATGAATTTAAATAAATCCTTGCAGGATGGCAGTGCTTGGAGCAATGATTATGTCAACGAAATCACCATCACGGTTACGGCATATACGCCCAATACGGATTGTGAAGTACTCGGCATTGCATTTAACAACGGCAAAACTTATCCGCTTAATTTCACAACACCCGTGGTAGAATCCGCTACTTTGGATGTAGAGAAAACCTCCGATCGCGATAAACTGAAGTTGGCACTGGATTATGCCGCAACGATGGATGCTTCCAGATATACGGAAGATTCATATGCGGCCTTCCAAACAGCACTGGCTTCCGCACAGGCAGTTTATAATGACACTACATCTTCTAATGATAAGTGCGGCGATGCGCTTGCGGCTTATCATAAAGTTAAAGCACAGCTCGAATTTGTGCCGGATACAACGGAAAGCAATCCGTTGCCGTTCCGGGAAGTTTCCGGTGATGAAACGGTTTACGAAATGGGCATGGGCATAAATTTGGGTAACACGCTGGACGGACATTCCGGCTTTACGCCTGCGGAAACCGCTTGGCAGAGCGTGGTTACTACCAAAGAGTACATCAAAACTCTGCATGATGCAGGCTACAACACCATTCGTATCCCTGTCACGTGGGGAACGATGATTGACGATGACAACGGCTATGCAATCAACGAAGCATGGCTGAGCCGTGTTCAGGATATTGTGGACTACGCGGTTTCGCTGGATATGTATGCAATCATCAATATTCACCATGACGGCGCAGAGCAGTCTGGTTGGCTGCGGGTTGCGGCGGATGACATTGATCAGGTTTATGAAAAATACGAATATGTATGGCGCAACATTGCGGAATACTTCAAGGATTATGATGAGCATCTGATTTTTGAGTCGCTGAATGAAATTACCAGCATGGAGGGAGACGACAAAAACAGCGCAGAGGCAATTGAATACGATACACCGATTATCTGCAACTTGAACCAGATTTTTGTGAACACCGTTCGTGCTACTGGCTCGAATAACGCAACCAGATGGCTTGCAGTGGCAGCACACTATGCAAATTCCGGCAACGCAAAAACATTCACTCTGCCGGAGGACAATTACAACACGGATAACCGTTTGATGTTTGCCGCACATATCTATAAGAATTCCGGCAACACCACATGGACGTATAGTCAGGTTTATGAAGTAGTAAAATCCATGAAACTGATGGCGGATAAATTCGATGTGCCGATGTACATTGGTGAATACGGCACGCAGACAAAAACATTGAGCGGTTCTGAAACCGGTTACAACGATGAAGACCGCGCATATTATGAGGAAATCGTTACAAGAGCGGCACAGGTTCTGGGTATTGTCCCCGTACCGTGGGATCAGGGACATGGAGAAGATCCCTACCAAACGGGACTCTTTACGTATTGGAATCGCTTCACCAATGAGCCGATTTTCGTAAAAATGGTGGAAGCACAAATGCGCGGTCTGTTTGCAACAGCAACCGAGAAAGAAGAAAAACTGGACTTCTCCGATATTACAGTCGGCACGGAAGTGACTGAAATTTCAGGCATTTCGCTTTCTACTAACACAGTGAATCTGACCATCAATGAAAGTGCAACTGTGGCAGCGGAAGTTCAGCCGACAGATACAAACGATGTGGTTCTTTGGAGCAGTGACAATGAGTATGTTGCGACTGTATACCGCGGCGTTATCCGCGCACGGGGAATCGGCACAACAACCATTCGTGCGCATTCGCAGAGCGGCACAGTGGAAAAAACCATCACCGTTACCGTGAAAGCGGCAGAAGGCGAAAATGATTCTACTGTTACAACAGAAGAAACAACCTATCATGTAAGAACCGGCAAGGGCGTAAATATTAACGCTTCAATTGAAAATGTAAACGACGGCGAATACCTGACCTATAAAACATCCAATGCGGATGTGGCAACCGTGAATGCGGTTGGTAAGGTCGTCGGAATCAGCAACGGTATTGCGTATGTAACGGCGGTTTCTTCCACCGGTGCAACCAAAACCGTAAAGATTATCGTTAGCGATACGGACGGCGAGCAGGCAATTGACCTCACGCTGAATGTTCTGTATAACGATGGCACGTTAAATTACTATGGAAACGAACACGGCGAAGTGATTACTGTAACCGAGGACGGACAGTACACATTGACGTTTGACCTTGCGAAGGATTTAAGCAAGGCAGGCAAAAATGCAGGCGTAACGGCAATTAAAAACCTAACGGCAATCTTCATTAAAGATGCGGACATTGTGGCGGGCAATGCAAGTGCTTCGCCCACAACAGCGGCACAGATTCGCTGGGATAAAATCGTTGTGGACGGCAAGGAAATGACCATCACCAAAGGCGATTTCAAATCGGCAATGAAGAATAATCTTTTTGATACCAATGATCCGATCAACAGCTGGGAAGGTTCTTCTATTTCAGAAGTCAGCGTTTCGAATCACGTGGCAAACCTGACAGGTGTTACAAACCCGCAGACCATTTCGATTACGTTCACACTGAAAGATATGACGTTCGTAACACCTGCGGCGGATAAGGAAAACGAAGCAACTTCGCTGAGTGCAATTACTGATAAGACCGTACAGATTGATGAGGTTGGTTCTACTGCGGAATTAAAGGTGAAATTAGCACCTGTTACAACGGATTCCTTTGTTTCCTTCCAGAGCAGTGATGAATCGGTGGTTTACATCGACAATACCGTTCTTGCGGCTGGTGAATACGGAAAAGTTTCTGCAACGGCACTGGCAATGTCCGAAGGCACTGCAACGATTACCGCACAAACCGAAAATGGTTTGAGTGTTGTGTTCACTGTATCAGTCGGAAAGGGCGGTTCGGATGATGAATCCGGTTCTGGCGGCGAAAGCAGTTCCAATACGGACAGCGAATCCAGTTCCAATACGGACAGCGAATCCAGTTCTGATACGGACAGCGAATCCAGTTCTGATACGGACAGC